>JAVZPY010000007.1:0-15648 GCA_038881415.1 Candidatus Micrarchaeaceae archaeon | reverse complement strand
TTGGGGTTTGATGCCCCCATATTCATCCTGCATACTCGAGCAGGATTACTCTTCGCAGCTACCTCCATCGCACTTCGCTTACGAGGCTGTCACTCTCTCTGGCCGCACTTTCCAGCGCGTTCAGCTCGTGTCCTGGATAGACGACGCTGCACCACATCTCCACGCCTTTTGCAAGGCAGGATTCGGATTGCCCTCTGCGGCGCTCATTCGCATTACTAACGGCATCGCGTTTGCTTTCTTTTCCTGCGGGTACTAAGATATTTCAATTCCCCGCGTCTGCGTGCATCTCTGCACAATTCGGTGATCCTGGGTTCAAAGCCTGACTTGCGGCTACCCCAGGCTTATCGCAGCTTGCCACGACCTTCATCGCAGTTATAGCCTAGCCATCCCCTAGGTGGTTTGAAATCGCAAACCTCTCCTCCTCAAATCAATCGTGAAAAACACGATCTCACAAACGCCACAGCGCAGACCTTCTAAGGATTTGTATTTTCATAAAGCAGGTGCTCTCGAATACTTCCTATTTAAGAAGATACAGCGGCCATGACAGCACCAGCTATCATTTAGCAAATAAAGATTTATATACTTTTTGATTTTCCCCCTGAAAACAAAGGCGGGCACATGGCAGAGTAGTACTAATTGCATTTAACACATGTAAAAATCTAGCAATATTTATATAGTTTGCCGTTAGATTAGTATTGCATTTTTAAAATTTAAAACTCGAGTGTTTACTATGGCAAGATTGCGCCCTGCAAAGACAAGCAGGAATCCATTTATGACCCCTGCCTGGTCAAGGTATTCGCTTAGAAAGCCCAAAAAGAACTATGTTAGGGCCATGCCCCACAGAAGCATACTTGTTTTCAACATGGGCGTGCAGAGCGATTCCTATGATATGACTGCAACTCTTAATGCCGACAAACCTATTCAGCTGCGCTCCAACGCGCTCGAATCAGCAAGGCAAATGGCAAACAAGTATCTTGAGGCCAACATACCAAATGCCTACTATTTCAAAGTACTCGTTTACCCGCACAATGTAATAAGGGAGCACAAGATGGCTACTGGGGCCGGAGCCGACAGAATATCGCAGGGAATGAGCCATGCATTTGGCAAGCCTGTTGCAGTAGCAGCCAGATTGGTAAAAAATCAGCCATTGATGCTGATTAAAACATCCAGTGCAAACAGGAAAATAGTGCAGGAGGCATTCAGGCGCGCTGCAGCAAAGCTCTCAGGAAGCTACAGCCTGAAATTCAGCATGTAATCCTTATGCCTAAATATCTAAAAGCGCTAATTTTAGCTATAGCAGTCAACTGGTAATTAAAATGCGGATATTGTTGCAATTCCCTGAAGGGCTTAAGGATAAAGCCCTTGAGCATGCAAAAAAGCTCGAGGCAGATGGAAATGAAGTTATAATATCGGCCTCTCCGACATTCGGCGCTTGCGATCTCGCAATAGACGAGGCAAAAAATGTCGGTGCTGACAAAATCGTGCACTTTGGCCACGCAGAATTCCATAAAGTTAATTTCAACGTTGAATATGTTCCGTACCAGATTGATGCGCCTCTGGAAATACTTTCGGACGCGCTTCCAATGCTTGAAGGCTACAGCCGCATAGGTTTAGTGACTACTGTACAGCACCTCCACCAGCTTCAAGCAGTGAAGGAATTTTTTGAAAATAATAAAAAAGAGGTGCTTATAGGCAAGCCTTACGGCTTTGCAAAGAGCCCAGGCCAGATATTGGGCTGTGATGTAGGCAGCTCAGCAAGGATAGACAGGCTTGTAGATGCGCATGTATACTTTGGTGGCGGGATATTCCACCCGTTAGGTGCAGTACTAAACACTACGAAGCCGTTCATAGCAATAGAGCCTTTCCAAGGCACGGTGCAGAGAATGGACCGCTATAGGGATGAATACAGGAAGAGGCGCAACGGCAAGCTTCTTGCATCCATAAATGCAAAGCGTATAGGCATACTAGTAACCACAAAAAACGGCCAGTCAAACATGCCTCTCGCACAACTTATAAAAAACAAGGCAGAAGCTGCGGGAATGGAGGCAGGCATACTCGTTTCAAACACTTTTGACTTCTCATCAATAAACAATATGATGGAATTTGATGTGCTGGTAAACACTGCCTGCCCGCGCATAGCTATAGATGATATAGATAGGAGCAGCAAGCCACTCCTTAGTGCGAATGAACTAATGGAACTTCTCAGAATGAAGCAAGAATTGGCGAAAATGCATTAAAGAATTATTGCTAACTTTTGCAAATAGACAAAAATGTTAAAAAAGAAAAAGAAGAAAAGGCTACGTAATTACGTAACCTTTATTGTTATTGTTGCGAACTTCGAGAACTGGTTCGGCTTTCCGTTTGGCGATGTAGCGTTGTATGCCAGGTAAAGCGATCCGCTGAATGCAGTCCCGAGCGGTGCAGCTGTGCTTGGTACGGGGCCACCGTTTCCTACAGCGCTACCAGTTGTTGAGTAGCACTCAGTAGATACTCCAGTAAAGGTCTGCCCGCTTGTCGCTACAGGTGCAATGAAACTGTATTGCACAGGAAGACCATTGCTTGTTGTTGCTGAATTGTAAGTCAAACTAGTCCCTAAGAACGGAAGCCCAGTCGAGTTTGACGTCGCAGCGCATGCGAAGTTCAAATCATACAGAGTTACTCCAGTGCTCTGACCGAAGTTTATTGTTAGTATACCGGCAGTGTTCATTACTGGGTTCGTGCATGTGTATCCAGATGATGCTACGCAGCTTGTTCCAAGAAGCGATGCTCCACTGAAAACTCCCAGTGCGAACAGTGCAGCCAGAACTACAGCTATGATGAGTATGGCCCACCCGTAGGTCATCAGGTATTCCATAGCGCTTTGCGCTTTGAAACCTTTCTCTCTCCTTCCAAACATATTTATCACTAGGTTCTATATTAAAAAACAAGATATAAAAAGCTTTTCCTGCTTTTCCTCTAATATTACGAGTAAATTAAGGCGACAAAAAATATATAGAAACAAATTAATAGCTTTTTGCATCATATACATCATGCAAACAAAGTTTGTTGTAATCCTAGGTTCGCTCATGAGTGGAATGGGCAAAGGAATAGTAACATCCTCTATTTTGAAGATGCTTCAGCTTGACGGTCTGAACGCGCTTCCTGTGAAATTTGATGGCTACCTTAATTATGATTGTGGAACAATGAATCCTTACAGGCACGGAGAAGTGTTTGTTCTGGATGACGGCAGCGAAGTTGACATGGATTTTGGAATGTATGAGCGTTTTATGAATAGGGATTTGAAAGGCAAGCTTTCAATAACAGGGGGCAAAGTTTTCAGCAGCATAATAGAAAAAGAGAGGCGAGGGGATTATCTTGGGGAGGACGTGCAGATGATACCCCATACAATTAACAATATACTAGATAGGATATACGCGATATGCAAAGAGGAGAAGCCCGATGTGCTAGTTATAGAAGTAGGGGGCACAGTTGGCGACATAGAAAACAGCTATTTTGTGGAGGCAATGCGCCAACTATCCCTGAAGGAAAAAGTCGTGTTTGTAAACCTTACCTATGTTCCAAAGATAGATGTGGTTGGCGAGCAGAAAACAAAGCCAACACAAATAGCATTCCGAATGCTCATGGGTGCAGGAATAAAGCCAGACTTTATAGTTGCAAGGTCAGAACAGTCTTTGGAAAACGCCGCAAAGCGCAAAATATCAATGTTTACAAGCGTGAAGGAAGAGCATGTCATAGACGATGCAACAAGTGATACAATATACAAAGTGCCGTTGCATTTTATAGAGCAAGGTTTTAACGAGATGCTCCTTCAAGAGCTTGGCATAAAAGCGAAACTCTCAAAAAGTGCGCTCAACTCTTATAGGAAAAAGGTAAGTACGGTGTACCCAAAAGGCCCAAAATTGGCGATTGTGGGCAAATACGTCGAACTTAAGGATTCTTATGCTAGCGTCAAAGAGGCAATTGTCCACAGTGGCCTCCAACTGCATACATCTCCTGAGATATTATGGCTAGAATCTGCAGAAATCAATGAGTCAAATGTGTCCAGTTATCTTTCCGGGGTAGATGGCCTAATAGTTCCGGGCGGATTTGGAAAACGCGGAATAGAAGGCATGATAACAGCAATAAAGTATGCAAGGGAAAACCGTATTCCATTCCTAGGCCTTTGCCTTGGCATGCAGACAATGGCAATAGAATTCGCGCGCAATGTGTGCAACCTTAAAGGCGCAAACTCAACAGAATTCGATCCAAATACAAAGCATAAGGTTGTTTATATAATGCCTTCACAAAAGCGCATTGATAAAAAAGGAGGCACCATGCGCTTGGGCGCATGGAAGTGCATAATAAATGACAGGTCCTCCATAGCTTATAAAGCATACCGCTCAAAACTGATAAGCGAGCGGCACAGGCATAGGTACGAGATTAATGAGAAGTACGTTCCATACTTCGAGAAAAATGGGGCGAAAGTCTCTGGCCGCAGCGCAAATGGCTCGCTTGTTGAGATATTGGAATGGAAGGGCCAGTTTGGGATAGGCACCCAGGCACATCCAGAACTAAAGTCCAGGCTTGAAGCTCCCGCCCCATTGTTCACTGCTTTCCTTTCTGCAGCGATTTCGCATTCAAAGACTTCGAGATAAGATCTAATATAGAATCTTCCATTTTCCTATTGCCTCTAAATGACAGCGCATACTTTCTTGCATTTTTTGACATTTTGTAAAGTAAATCGGTGTTTTCTTTATCGAGGAGCCTTATTATCTTGTCTGCAAATGATTTCCTGTCGCCATTTTCAACAAGCATGCCAGAATACCCATTTTTCACTGATTCCTGCAGCCCCCCATTCTTATAAGCTATAACAGGCAGGCCATGGGCTTCAGCTTCAAGCGCGCTTAGACCAAAACCCTCTATGCTACTCGTTGTTGCAAAAACCCATGCCTTTGAAAGTTCGGCTGATTTTTCCATTTCATTTAAGAAGCCAGTAAATTTAACGAAGTTTCTGAGTCCAGCGCTCAAACTTAACTTTTCGAGTCTTCTCTTTTCTGGGCCATCCCCGACTATTACGAGGCGCGCTTCTGGCACAATTTTATGCACTTCTGAAAATATGGCTATTAACTCGCCCACTCTTTTGTACCTAACAAGCCGTCCTACTGTTATTATTGTAGGCCGATTGCTTTTTTTACCAGATGGGGCATATGCAAAACCATAAGGTCGGAACAGCGAAATTCTTTTGGCCTCCACCCCTAGAGCTATAAGCTGTTTTCTTACAAATTTCGATTGCGCAATGAACTTGGCTTTTCTATACAAGAAAGGTATGCTGCTTTCAGCTACATACGCAGCAAACGCTTTTGCCGGATTTACTGCAACAAACATATTTTTGCGCATTAAGTGGTGCACAATTATAAAGATTCTGCTGCTGGGGAATGCCAAAGGCGAGAAAAATGGCACAATGCTTACGCTTTCTATTGCAGCATCATATTTTCTCCTGTTCTTCAGCATGTAAAGCAGTGCATGAAAATAAACAGTGTTAATGCTCCCCCTCCTAATTATTTCCAGTTTGCCAACCTTCTCATACCCTTTGCAATTTCTGCTATGCGAAGTGAATAAAGTGACATCGCAATGCTTGGCAAGGCCCGTAGCTAACTTACCCACAGTAAGCTCAGCACCCCCCCATCCGCTGTTGCACTTATCCCTCCAGTTCAGAAGCAATACTCTCATCCTACCACTTGTCTATTCTGTTGTATACATACATTACTAGTGGCCTGGGTAGCAGCTTAGCAAATCTCGATTTATAAGTCCTAAAACCTAGGGCAGCGAGCAACATCTGGGGGGAATTTCTTATTATATGTACGCGCGTTCCCTCATTTCTCTGCACATAGTCTATGCCTACCTCATTTATATTGAAACCCTTAAGCTTCATTTCGTAAAGCAGATTAATGTCAAAACTCATTCCAGTTATATCTATCAAATGCATTACTGCGCGTATTGCGCTGCTCCTGAAAACTTTTGCTCCACATTGCGTATCCTTAAAGCCTACCCTGAAAAGAAGCCTTACTAGAATATTATAAGCCCTGCTTGCAATCTTTCTGGCTAACCCTATTTTTCCAATTATCCTCCCTCCTTTCACATAGCGAGACGCTATAACTCCGTCTAATTCTGTATTGGTCTCAAGCGTTTTAACCAGTTTTAAGAATTGCCTAGAGGTTACTGCATCATCTGCATCTGCAAATCCTATAAACTCGCCTCCGGCCCCAAGCGCATGCCTAAATCCTTTCATTATAGCGCCCCCTTTGCCAGCCCCTTCCCTTGCCTCTATCAGCTTTATGTTCCCGTATTTGGATGCAGCCTCCATAACCGTTTTGTTTGTCCCGTCGGTACTTTCTGAAACCACTATTATTTTTATATTACCAAATTTTTTTGCAAACTTACCGTAGTCATCCAATGTTTTGGCTATTCTTCTCTCCTCATTTCGCGCAGGTATTATTATGAAAACTTTCATTTTTTAACTACCCTGCAATTTGTCCTGTATATTGTGATGTTATTGTTTAGCCGAGTATCGTAAGCTTTATACACCACAGAGAAATTGCTATTCTGGAACGGCATTTCGGAAGAAAGGTTATTTGACTGCAAGTACACATATGATACGTTGTATTGGTTTATGGCGGCACAGCTACCTTTACTAAATATCTCCGAATTTGCATTCTCAAGCTGCTGAGGCGACACTGTAACTATACCACCTACATACATTGCTATTGATATTAAAGTCTGCCTTGCGCCGAGCGTTGAGACTATGGGATTGAAAGTGTTGTAATCACTTACAGCAAAAACAGCATTTCTAGGTGTATTATTGCTTATGAAATTTGCTGCGGCTAGCTGCGCTGGTGTTTCAAGAAGTTGCACATTGTGCAAGTCATCAAAATAAACAACAAAAAGCGAATTAAAGCATATAATTACCATAAACACAACTGCTAGAGCCTTTCCTGCCTTGTTTGACCTCCATAGCCTGTAAAGCAGTTCAGATGAGAGTATGCCAAGCATAAAAAATATATATAGGAATATCTCATTTTCATCTGCAGGATTTGGAGTTATTGAAATAAGGGTTATCAATACCCAAAGTGCCAGAAATGGTATAAAGAATAGGCGCTCGTTGCGCCTGGCATAAATAAGCCCAATTATTCCTATTACAACAGGAAGACCAACAACTTCAATCCAAAAGAAAAGCACATTCCCTACAGTTGAAAATACGGTAAGGATAGGATTGTGCATGTGTATTATAAACCCTCCATAATTTGCGTAAAACCAGTTTAACCCCTTTGGCTGTGAATCTATGTAGAGCATCTGTGGTATGCCAATTGCCAATGCAAAGCAAGCTGCAATTGCAGTGTTTGCCAATGAAGCTATCTTCTTCTTTGAAGTTGCTACATACACTACAACTGAGAATGCAGCCACAACAACAACCATTACAAGAGTAAGCGGGTGTACCAGAGGAAGCATGCCTATTACAATGCCAAGGAATGCTGCGTCCTTTTTGCTCATCGCTTTTTTTTCAAATGCAAATGCATAAATCATATACAAGGCTGCAAATCCAAGCGGCAGCCCAAGCATGAAGTCCCTCTGTGCTATCAGCATAGTGTTTACGACAGAAACCCAGTATGTTATAAAGTCTGTGGAAACATAGACAGCAGCATTAATTCCAGAAAATACCCCATGAGCAACTGGAGGGACTAACAGGTGTATTGGGTAGAGCAACTTCGATAGCGTGTTTCTAAAAGGGTAGTCTATAAGCTGTATAAAGCCTGTTCCTCCAAACCAGAGTATTACAGTAGATAGTAAAGTTTTAAGCTCGCTCTTTGTTATTTTATATGCTATAATCACTGACAGGCATATGAAAGAAAACACCATTATCTGCTCCGGAACTGCTAAACCGCCCCACACACCCATCCCGTATTTGACCATTATTGAAACAAAGAAGTCATACATAAATGGGAAAACATTTTTTGCGCCATATGCATAATATAGCTTTGGCGGCCAAGTGGAATAAAGTAGCGAGTTTCCAATTCCAATGTGGAACATTGTATCAGAACAGCCTGGGCCTTCACAGTATAGTGTGCCGTTTGATTGGAATACAGATACAAAGAAAATAGTGCCAATTATTGCATACAGCACAATTAAATACAATGCAAGCATCGGCGTAAGCCCTAATTTCTTGCCAAGGAAATATTGGCGTAGCCTTTTTATTTTAAATTTATTGCTGATATGGTCAAATTCCAGTGCAAGAGCTGCAATACCAAGCAAGATTGTTGGTATAATCAGGGTTGCATATGTAACTTTTCCAAAAATATAATATGCTGCAAGTTCTAAGAAGGAAAATGCAGCAATGCCAAACGGCATTCCGATAGATAGCCTTAGAAGCAGCGTATCTGCAAACTCAAGTTTTGACATAACCGCTATGCCAAAACATAGTGCAACTAATAGCATTAAAATTGCAAAGAGCAATAATCCACCTATACTCTTAATATTTTTCTCAATTAAAATTATAGAATTAATGTAATACTTTATTAATGCGTAGGTGTACGCATGGTTCGCTCTAAGTTAAGCAGATTTTTGGAGATCATGTCAAAAGATTATGCATTCTCAATAACTACAGTAATAATAATCATGCTGCTCATAATACTCGCTGCTGCCTATTTAAGTTACTCCAGCAGCAGCCACGCAAGTACAGCTGTGCCAAAGTTTGAGTTTACTCAATATTCCCGCCTAAAAAACCTAACCTATGTAGATTTATATTCATTTTCAACAAATAAACTGGTATCACAGATTCCAGTAGTAAAAGTTTCATCAATAAATGTAACGCTAAACAGGAGCTCTGCCGCTCCTGGGAATAGAGTTCACGTTGGGGTAATATATAACGGGACATTCAACTTCAACAACTATAACGTAAGCGCTTTTTTGAGCAATACCATAAATATATACTACTACGGCTTCTATCCAAATGGCTCCGATTACATGTACGTGCTCGGGAGCGAACCAAATTCAACAAAATATTTTAAGGACACAAGCGATTCCCAAATAGTAACGCCAGCAGGCTCATCGCCATCCCAAGAGCTTGAATTGGTGCTTAACATAACCCCAACAGCCAATGCTACTGGGAAGGTTTGGTACATATGTGGAGGGGTTTATATAACTTTTAAAAATGAAAGCAATTGGCCAACGCAGTTCTCCTCACTCACTTACTCAAGATCTGATGTGTCTAATTCCACAACGCTCAATATGGTATCGCGTAAATGCAGCAGTATGGAGGTAACATGATAAAAGCCGGAAATTTCCTTAAAAGTGGCACCAGAGAGAACGCTGCATTAGTAATTTTGCTGCTATTAGCAATACTGGCTAATGCTGCAATATATGCAGTAACGCATGCAGAAGGCCCAAGCGGTTACGCAGACGACCCAAACTACACATACCTGGCTAGCAGCGTAATACATGGCCAATACCAACTTAATACTGGCTACATATTCTCTTTGAGGCCTGGACAGTTTTTGCCGATTGCATTTTTCTATTACATATTAGGCATAACAAACCTAACATCCACACTATGGGATATAACTGGATACCTCGGAGGAATAATTGCTACGTTCCTCATGGTAAGGGCCCTATACAACAACAAAGGTGCCCTGCTGGCTGCATACTTACTCAGCGTATTCCCATTGCTAACAAAATATGCCGTCAATACTGAGGAGGACGTCCCGCTAATGTTCATAGGAACGCTTGCAATATTATTCTTTATATATGCCGAAAGGACAAAAAAGAAAAGCTGGTTTTTTGCAAGCGGCGCGATGGTTTCATTTTCCTGGTTTATAAGCTATGAAGCTGGTGTAGTAATAGCATTCATGCTGCTGCTTGCACTTATAGAGCTTTTGAGAAGGAAGATAGCAATAGACAGAAGCAGCATATTTTTTGTATATGGCATAGCCATACCAATGCTTATAGCCTTCATATACAGCGCATCAGCTATAGGTCACCCATTTGCATTCATAACTTCCAACAGTAGGTTCTATAGCACAGTAGGTGTAGAAATAAATGGCAAACCAACAATACCTACAACAAACGTTAACCTGTCATATTATATACAAGAGATGTTCCAGTATCAGCTGGTTACCCGCTTGATGCAGCCTGGCAGTTTACAAAATAAATTTTCGCAAATGGTAAACCTATTCTCTGTCATCCCACAAAATTACGAATATGGCGTATACTTCTATATGCTAATACCTGCGCTTGCCGCGCTGTTAATACTTCGCGAAAAGCGTGCAGTCCTCTTTATTTTTACATTTGCATTCTTCTTTTTATTCTTGGAATTCGGTCCAATGCACGTTGGAATAACATTAAGTCCTTTAAGCTTCCAGTATGTGCTAGCCTACAGGTTGCACCGCTTCTTTATGATTCTTGCACCTGAACTTGCCGCAATAATAGGAATAGCGCTAGCAAAAACTCTAGAAGTGAAGAACAGGTATATTGTATGCATTGACCTTATTCTGGTATTGCTTCTTTTAGTATTTTTATACTGGAATAACTACATGATAAGCTACTCATACTACTGGTGGCAGATGTATCCTGAGCAGATAGTAATGCAAGCCGCAGATTTTGTAAGGTATAATGTGACCGGTTATCCTCTAATATATTTGGAAGCATACTGGCACAATACTACTGTAACTTACACCGGGGCTTTATTCCCTACCTATTTTGGGGATCCATCAACTTCAAGAGTAGTGTTCGATATAACAAATACTACTCCGTGTTCAGATTTCCTTCCGCATAATTATGTAATATGGTCCGGTCCACCAAAGTGCAGCGAATGGGTAAATGTTCTTAATATAACAATACCAAAAGATGCTCCTGCTTACTATGTTAAGTACGAAACGCCTACACTTATTTATAGGCCAACAAATGTATACTACATAGAATAGTGGTCCTTATGCGCTTGTATTTTGTGGTTTTTTGTGTAATTCTCGCAGCTTTGCCTGCTGCATTGGCAAATGCCCAGCAGCAAAATTGCAGTCTAAATATATCAAATTCAAGCACTTCGGTCCGCCTTACAAGTGGCTGCACTTCCTATTCAATTTATTTCCAAAGCGGAATATCGCAGAGCAAAATCTACTGCTACAGCCCATCCGTAATCGTAAAATCAGTACTTTTTGGCCCAAATACATACAATGATACTGTTGCAAATTGCACTTTTGATGGTTCGCCGATAATTGCATACAACCATTCGTATGACAATCTGCTCTCACCATACGGAAAATATAACATCCATTTTATAGGAAACAGTTCAAATATAGCTCTCGGCTACTACTTCACATTTGTTCCTAAAAATGAGTCCGGGGTCCCTAAATATGAGGGTTTCCTTTCAATAGTGCCATATGCGCTTGAAGAGATGTCAAGCGGTCAGATAAATTCGCAAGGTGACAATTTATCACAAATAATTGCCCTTTCACTTAAAAATAAATACAAGCTACCGCGATATGGCTATTATGCCCCTACAAACAGTAGCGGAAACATAACTCTGCCACTGGAAGCCCAGAGCATAAGCCCATCTGGAAATTATAGTTACAACCCCTACTGGCTTGTAGACCCTTTTTGGGGCCATGACATACTTACTTTTAAGAAATTCAACATAACTTCGAATTACATTTACACACCAACCTACATAGCGCCATACAACGAAACTGAAGATATACAGCTTCCAGATAATACAAATGTCTATTGGAACTTCACAATAAGGAAGTATAGCGACCCTCAATCAGATTACCTAAAATTTGTCAGCGGTTATCAGGTTGATCCTAATAACACAGTAATGTATGTTGCATATAATGTTTCAAATGGTACTATACGCTATGACAGAGGCATACAAAAGCCAGGTATACACGAATTCATAGGCGTATTCAAAGCGCCTTCGATAGGTGAGCAGGACAATTCTACTACCGAAACTTACTCAGTTGGGATATCCTATTGTACATATCAAATGCCGGCAATAAGCATACCTGGCTACTATACATTTACATATAATGGCATATACATGCTTAGAACATTTTGGATTACAAACAAGCTATGTCCAGTAGCGCTGCATATAATCGATTATAATACGGTAATAAACTGCGAAGGCGGTTCAATCAACTCCACCAATATAAGCATATTTCTTCAGTCGTCCCAAAATGTGGAATTTGATAATTGCAGAATATTTGGAAACGCAGTAAAAGCACAGAATTCCAATAATATATTCATAAACAATTCAGTCTTTACTGCAGATAACAACAGCAACATTGCACTTAATCTCTCTGATTCATCTATTTTCCTGAACAATGACAGCTTTGTGGGATACCAGCGTATTTCGATTCTCAACTACTCCAAAGTTAAAAATGGAAGCATATTAGTAGTTCCGGCAAATCAGCCCAATAAGACAAATGCAAAAACAGGAACAACTACCTCATTTAACCAAGAGCCCAATCCTGGCTATCAGTATGCAATAATACTATCATTTATAATGATAATTTTATCGGCTTACATAACTTATGCAGCTTTTGCGCGCCACATTCAAAGGCCTAACTTATAGCCTATGTTCCTCAATAATTCTATTCTCTCCTTTCTGTCAGCTTCGCTTTCTAATCCAAGGGTGGCAGCCCCATCTACAACTCCTATTATCCCACGCCCCTGAGCCGTTTTTGCGACTATTACCTCTACAGGGTTTGCAGTGGCGCAGAATATCCGTGCAACCTCATCTACAGCTTTTATGCGCATCATTGTATTTATCGGGTATGCGCCCTCCATCAGTATTATGAAAGAATGGCCTGCACCTATCGAAAGCATATTATCTTCTGCGAGCTTCTTAAGTTTGCTGTCGTTTCCTTCGCTTCTAACCAGCCTCTTGCCACTTGCTTCTGCGAATGCAATGCCAAATTTTACATTTGGTACAGATGACATTAAGGCTTCATAAAGATCCTCTATGCTCTTTATAAAACCTGCATGGCCTATTACAACTTGCATCTGGTCCTCTTTCTTAACTTTTATTATTTCCATATCCATTTATACCGCCTATTTTACAAATTTTATCACTACAATCTCCTCAAAGAAAAATTTTCGTCTTCTTATTATAGAAGCTCCTTGTCTTTCCGCATCATGCTCATACTTATTTATGCTGCTCTCTAAGAGCAAAGCTATTCCCCCATCGTATAAGTGTTTTCTAAATTCACAGATGAACAAATCTATTAGCTCCCTCCCCATTTTTCCTCCATCAAGAGCGATTTCATTAGGCTTGCCTTTGCTAGCAAGGTATGGCGGGTTAAATGCTATTGTATTGAAAAGTCCTTTTATATTTTTGAACATGTCTGATTTTACAAATTCTCCTTTTACCCCATTCAATTCTGCATTATTCCTTGCACACTCAAGAGCCCTATTATTTATATCAGCAAATACTACGTTGCATCCCTTCTTTGCAGCCGCTATGCCTTGTATGCCGCTTCCTGTACCCATATCCAAAAAGCGGCCAGAAGCATATTCAATTACAGCATCTTCAAGAAGGAATGAATCCTCAGCAGGTTCGTATACACCTTTGCATGCCTTTATTGTAGGGTAAGGTGCGCTCATAACATGCCATCCTTTCTGAAAGTTTTTATGCTGACATAAAATAACAAAACCGCAATTGCAAGCAGAATTAGTATTACGTATACAAAGAATACAACTGTAAGTGAAGCAAGCCCAAGTATCGATATGAATGGCATTATAAGAATTGGCAAAATTATCAACGTGCTTATCTGCTGTGATTCTTTTACTCCGCGTACGTGGGCAGATACCAATACCACTATGCCTATAGTTACTATTGCAAGGAATGGGGATGTAAGTACCATCATAAGCCATGAAGGTGTTGGCAGTATAGCTGTATTGAAATTTTTTATAGCAAAAAAGTTTGTAACAACACCATATATTGCAAAAACGCCAATAGTAAGCAGTACTGTTGGTATCAGTGAAGCCATTATCTTGCCAAATAGCAGTTCTGATTTTTTTACTGGTGTAGCAAGCAGCGCCTCAGCAGTTTTACGCTCTTTTTCTCCAGCAAAGCTATCTGCAGATATTACCGATGAGGTCAATATAGGCATAGTTAGGAAAATTGGGCCCAATACATTTATTGCAAAATACCTCATGAAAGTAGCTGCGCTTGCGCCCTGCAGCACAGAAGGAGCTGTTGGCAGAGAGGAAATTCTTGCTATAACTGATGGCGCTGCGTATATAGTAACATAGAAAGTAAGTATTGGGAGTACAAGTGCAAAGAATAATGGTACCCCCAACATAGGGCCATATATGGATACGCTGCTAAATATCTCCTTCATGTCCTTAACTGCTATGGCCCAAGCGTTTCCAAATTCCATTCTCATCCCTCAAGAGACATGCGCTCTATAAGCGGTTCTGTGTAATCAACCCCTACTATTCTGGCACCCAAGCTAATCAAATCCATTATTGCGTTATTTATGCTATCTGGAGAGTCTATATGCACTTTTATGTATGTTGCCATAATCCCATTCGTCCATATTAGCCCCTTAACCTTCGAAATTATTTTAGAGTTTATAGGTTTGGCAAGCCTAATGTTTACATATGAATCTTTTAGAAGTTGCATGTAAAGCCTACCGCTGTTTGTCCTTGAGACTATTTTGCCTTTGCTTATAACAAATATCTTAGAATTAAACCTAGTAACTTCGTCTATTTTCTGTGTTACAAATAGTATAGTCCCGCCTTCTTTTTCCTTCTTAAGCAAGTAGCTGCGTATCCTCTCAGATGCGCCTGCATCAAGAAATGCAGTGGGTTCGTCAAGCAAAATTATGGATGGATCATTTATCGTTGCTCTGCAAAAAGCTATCTTCTGCTTTGTGCCGCGGCTTAGAGAATACACTTTTGAGTCGAGATATGCTAGTGCGTCTAGTTCCTTCAGCACTTCCTTAGTCCGCTCAAGTATCGAAGAATCGCTCATGCCATAAAGTCTACCGAAAAACTTCATGTTGTCCTTTACACTCAAGTAATCATACAGTGCATAATTGTCTGAAAGCAAAGATAAGTCCTTATGTATGTTGTCATTTTTGTATGGGTCTACCCCGTTTACTCTTATGCTGCCCGAATCTATCCTATAAAGTCCGTCTATGCACCTTAGAAGTGTGGACTTGCCCGCGCCATTTGCACCAAGTATTATGCTTATGCCTTTGCCTATATGCAGGTTTATTCTGTCTAAAGCCTTCACATTTCCGAAATTCTTGCTTACTTCGCTAAGTAATATTGGTGGCGCCATGATTATATTTTAGGTTTGGCATATTTAAAATATGAGCATTAGTGCCAGACAGCAATATGCTTTCCCACCCGAAGGCAGTACACACATATCGTGAGCAGGCTTAGCTTCCGAGTTCGGAAAGGGATCGGGCGTTTCCCTGCTCCTATTACCGTTTGGCAGAAATATTAAGCCATTAAAGCTTATATAACTAACGCTTTGGCCTTCTATGGGTTGGTCTTCAATACCAGCCCCTGGCCTTCATAGCTTTTGCAACGCGGTCTACTGCTATTATATATGCTGCTGTTCTTGGAGTTATCTTTGTTCCGCTGGAATCATATTTTTTCTTTAGAGCCATG
>JAVZPY010000006.1:0-16770 GCA_038881415.1 Candidatus Micrarchaeaceae archaeon | reverse complement strand
TCGCCTCCGGTGCCGTATGCTTTAGGCTATTCAAAGTGCGAAATAAACCATGACCCTGAGTATGCACTGGTGCCCCTATCCGCAATAATACCAACTTCGTCTACAAGCATAAGTATAAGCTCATTCTGCTCAATATCTAACAGCACTACCGAATACGCTAATTCCTTCCTAGTGATAGGCAACAGTCTTGTCAACCAAACATTATGCGCCGATGTGTCAAATGTTAGCAGCACAGGCGCTGTAAGAATGTTCTACCCTAACGGCACAAGGCTTAATGCGTATATAGCTGGTGACTACCCTCTAGGCGAGATCACAGGGCCAAACAACGAACCATATCTGGAATACCTAATGATATACACTCCTAACGGCAGCAACTCATCCATAAGCGATGCGCCATCCCTATTCTACAAATCAAACTTCTATAAGGGTTTTATACTAGGTTCGCTGCCAGGATTCAGCCAAGTATACCCATCAAACGCTACTGGGATAAACTACATAAACGGTACATACCCCATAAGGATATTTGCATTAAACAACTTTACAGGAAGCCTGCCACCGGCCGTACCTAAGCCGTCTTACGTGCACAATAGCTATCAAATGCCGGATTAATTAAGCTACACAAGCAATAAATATATTTGAGTAAAATATGCAAGGGTGGGCTTGTAGCTCAGCCTGGTCAGAGCGGCGGTCTTATAAGCCGTAGGTCGAGAGTTCAAATCTCTCCAGGCCCACACTTATAACAGTGATAAGCATATCTGGAAGTACAATAATGCCTTCTTGGCGGAGGAATCTTTTGCAATGGCATCTCCTTCCTTCCCTCATAACACTGGAATTAATCCTAAGTGCCATTTTTCTTTTAATAGGTTATTCAACAGAAAATATGTACCTTAAAGGAATAGGTGTAGGGCTTATAATATCATGGGTAACGGGCGGAATAGCATACCTATTCAAGAAGAAAATCTAATAGTTCAATTTTAAGCGCTGGAGGGCAAAATCCAATAATTTACAGCCTTTCATAATCTTTTTATTTGTTTAGAGATTAATACTATTACTAATCTTACGTGATAAAATGTTTGAAATAAAGATAGATGACGCGAAATATTGGAGAAATTGCGTTGAAGCTATAAATAGTCTTATAGATGAGGGCTCATTTAGCATAACAAAGGAAGGCATAAGCCTGAAGGCTATGGATCCCTCAGGAATCAGCATGGTATCCTTCTCCATACCAAACAAGGCATTTTCAAAATATAATGTAGACAAGAGTACATCAGTAGGCCTAAATCTCGACAACCTGAATAAAATACTTTCAAGTGCAAGGGCCAACGAAAGGCTTACAATGAAGGAAGCAGAAAATAAGATAGTGCTCGAGTTCGCAGGAGAAAACAGCAAAAGAAGGTATAAGCTGCCAATAATAGATGTGAGGCACGATTCAAACAAAGAGCCCAACATAGATTTTGACTCATTGGTTGAAGTGCAGGGCGATTCGTTCAAGGAGATACTTAAGGATGCAAACCTCCTTTCTTCGTATGTGGGGCTAAAGGCTGATAAAGGCACATTTATGGTAATAGCAAAAGGCGAGCTTGGCGAGCTGGAAGAAGAGCATCTTGACACTGCAGAGTTCATAAAGAAGCTTTCAGTTTCAAAAGGCGCTTATGCCACATTCAATCTTGAATACCTGAGCAAGATGGTTGGCGCATGTCCTTCAAACAGTGCAATAACAATTTCCATGAAAACTGAGGAGCCTGTCAAGTTGGACTACAATATAGGCGAGGCTCACGTTTCGTATTTCCTAGCTCCATATATGGAAAGCTAAATGATGGTGCAAATGAAATATCTACTGTTCGTTCCGCCTAAAAACTTCCGGGACGAAAGCCTTAAGACAGTGCGCCTGCTATTCGATAGGTGGAAAATAGGATATTCAATAAGTAGCTATACAAAATCTGGTGTGGGCACCGGCGCACATGGAGCAACTGCAAAAATAGACATCAATACAAACAAGGCCAACCCAGAGGAATATGATGGCATTATACTCCTTGATGGAAGCGGGATAGAAGAGTACAAAATATATGACTTTAGGCCCCTGCTTGATCTTGTCAACCTTTTCATAAGGCTCAACAAGAGGGTAGTCTCAATTGGTAATTCAGCAAAAATACTTGCAAAAGCAAACGTTATAAAGGGCCTTAGTATATCTGCTCCAAAAGATCCTTCAGTGAGGAACATGATAGAGATGTTCCATGGCAGCCCGTCAGACAAAGGAATGGAAATATCTGGTAACATAATAACGATGAACGGGTCTGAACTGGAATATTCGATACAAAAGTTTCTGGAGCATATAGGAGTAAAGTGATTAACTGAAGGACAGGCCAATTGTAGGTAAAGTTGCATCTGAAAGGATCGCAATCCTTTTTTCGCTATCTGAAGAAGCAATGAAGGCTGGAAACAAAGATTTGGCAGCAAAATACCTCAAGCTAATGAAGCGGATATCAGAGCATTACAAGGTAAAGCTTCCAAAATCAACAAAAGCCTCTATCTGCAAATTATGCAAAACGCCTTTGATACCAGGGCTAAATTGTCGCGTTCGCGTCGTGCAAAGTAGGGGCTACATATCATACAAATGCACATCATGCGGCTTTGAAAACCATTTGCCGTATAAAAAGGCAGCAGCCAAGAAATCAGGCTAGGAAATCTTGGAGAAATCTATCATCCTTTCTTCTTTAGACTTCTGGTCCCTAGAAAGCAACACTACCCTGCTCGGCATATGCTCTGCAGTGTATATATACCCTGTCAAAGCGGCAAGTTTCTCAGCAAATTCTTTTATCTCAGAATGATTTGGCATGCTCTCAAGCGATAAGCCGCGAGCTTCCCCTCTTGCCCCCCCAACAAAGGAGAACCCTTTAACCTCCACATAATTTGCCTGCGCGAGCTTTATTAGTTCTGCATACCCTTCCGGATTCTTCATATTAAGCCCTTTTATGAGGGTCATGCGTAGCACTGTGCGTGTTTTAAGCTCTTTGAGCATTGAAAGGGATTCTAAGAACCTATTCCAAGTGCCGGGTATCTTAGGCCTGGTAATCTCTATGTAAGACTCCATGTCTGGGGCTTGCAGAGATATGTAAAGCTGTGTTGGAAGCGGGTCCAGCCGCCTTATGGCTTCCGGCAGAGTGCCGTTGCTCACTAGAAATGTGCTTATCCCCCTCTTGTGGAATGCGTGAAGAAGTTGGCCCAGTTTAGGGTAAAAAGTCGGTTCGCCCGTGAGGCTTATTGCAACATGCTTGGGTTGGTTTGCTTCCTCCCATCTCCTCATCTTAAGTTCTGTATCAGCTACGGCTTTATATCCGCTCACTATCCTTCTTTGCTCCCTTATCATGCCTTCTATTATCTCCTCAGGATCATCCCAAGCCCCTACAGCATTCAACTCGTTCCAGTTTATGCCCACCTCTTCAGGTATCAACCTCCAGCAGAATTTGCATCCTATATCGCAGCCTATTGCAGGTGTAGACTGTATGCATTGCCAGCTTTTTATTCCGTAAAAAGAATACTTGTAGCACAGGGTGCCGCCCTTAAGCCCATTTGCAGTATATTCGCAGATTTTTACTGCAGAGTGCTTCCCAACAAAGTGGTATCCCTGTTTTTCCATTCGCTGCTTTAGCTCGGCTGGAATTCCTCCCATGCAATCGCTATATATTGCTACTTCTAATGCTAAAAATGTTTACAAAAAGAAAAAGAATAAAAAGAGTAAAAGTTTACCTTTCCTTTATTGCTTTTTCAACCTTCTTCTTCAACTCTGCGTCGATTTTCTGTATATTGTGTGCAGATTTTGCGTGCTCTGCAATTTTTTCCATCAATTCGCTCTTCTGCGAAGCCCTTGCCTCAAAGCCGCAGCTCATTCCTATGTCTGCACATCTAAAGGACATCTCTTTTGCCATTGTATCACCGTTCATACTTTAGGGAAAGAATTATAAATTGGTTTAAAGCGATGCAAAGCCTTTTTATTTTTATGTTTATGCGCAATCAATAAAAACTGCCAGTTTTCTTTGCAAACAGCATAACTTCAGATCTGTTTGCTTCGAGATGCTTGAATTTAAAATCTGAGAATACCGTGCGTAGTTCATTTTTTGCAATTTCCATATATTTGAACGGATTATTTGTTGGGCATTTTACAGTAAGCAAAAGAGCACCCCCATCGGTAAGCATATTCGAAAGCGAAAGCACAATCCTGCACGAATTCAGAGGGTGCATATTCATATCATTTGTTATGATATCAAATTTATCATCAGTTTTGAAATTTTCAGCCTTCATTCTATAATGTACTATATTGCTGTTGTGCAGTAGTGACTGGTCAAGGGCGCCTGGATCGACAGCCGCAACATATATTCCAAGGTCTGCCATTGCCTTGCTAAAACCACCAGGGGCAGCCCCTATATCCAAAGCCCTTCTTATTTTCATGCCGGAAATTCCAAAAAATTCGTAAGCCTCAATAAACTTTTTTCCCGCCCTATTAAGGTAAGATGCTTGTTTGGGCTTGGGCCTGCTTCCCCCTGGCACCGCACCTATGTAAGCCCTTCCAGCAACTGCAGTAATCAGTACAATTACATCAGGGTTAGAAAGGTCTGCGCGGAAATTATTGTTTTCAAGGAGCCTTCCAACCCCAACTTCAATATCTCTCTTGCCAATTCCAGTTGATTTTCTGCTATTCAAAGCATCCCCTACAAGCGTGCACTCTATTGCAAAGCTCTTTTCAATATCAAGCAGGTTTGCCAACGTAGCCGAGATATGCCTAATGTTAATGTCAGATTCCGCAAGTACTTTGAAAAAACTATGCGCAAATACAGAATTCATTGGCATACTTCCAGTATGCAAGTATGTATCCTTTCCCAATTTTGTGCATGGGCCCAATTCTTTAATTAGTGCATCGGCAAACCTGTCATAAGCGCACACTATGTAATTGCTCAATTTAACACATTTTATAATTTTATACCATCTATATTTATTGTGATGTTTTATGATTACGAAAGAATTGGGCAACACAGGAGAGCATATACCTTCAATAGGAATAGGCACATGGAAGATGGGGGTAGACATAAAGGGTGAAATAGAAGGCATAAGGTATGCAATAGCTAACGGCGCTGATCTGATTGACACTGCAGAAATGTATGCAACAGAGGAATTGGTTGGAGAGGCAATAGCAGGAAGTGAGGCATTTATCGCTACAAAAGTTTCCCCGCACCACTTCCATAAAGATGATGTTATAAAGGCTTGCAATAGCAGCCTCTCAAAGCTTGGCATAAAGCAAATAGACCTTTACCAGCTGCATTGGCCCAATAAAAGCATACCGATAAGCGAAACAATGTCCGCAATGGAGCAACTTGTAAAAGAAGGAAAAATACGCTACATAGGGGTAAGCAATTTTAGCATAGAAGAACTGGAAGAAGCCCAATCCGTATTGAAATCAAATGAAATAGTGTCGAACCAGGTGGAATACAGTGTGCTGGTAAGGTCTCCAAAGAAAGGGCTGTTGAGATACATGCAGCGGAACCATATTACTCTAATAGCGTATAGCCCTCTTGCCCGCGGTGCAATATTCTCAAAAAAGTATGCGCAGGTCCTAAATAAATTGGAAGAAGTTGGGGCCAAATATGGAATTAGTGGAGCGCAGACAGCGCTATCATGGCTGGTTTCCCAGGATAATGTGGTAGCAATACCAAAAGCTACAGGAATAAACCACACGGCCCAGAATATAAAGGCAGGCCAGATTAAGCTTTCTGATGAGGATATGCACTCAATAGACTCTTTTTTACCGGATGGGGCATGATGCCCCTACCTTCATTTCTAACTCCTTTAATAAAAAGGACGTCATTTTGGTCAAAGATGATGCAGGATTCGAATGAACGGCGCAAAAAGGCAAAAAATGAATAGCCAATCAGTTATTTCTTTTTGCGCAGAGCCAATACTGCAATAAGTGCTATAATAATTATTACAATAACTATCGCAGCTACGATGCCTTCATTCGAGCCTGGGTAAAGCTTTGCAGGCACTGTAGTCGGAACAGTTGTAGCCTTTGACACAATGGGCTGCACAGTTGTTGTTACTGTTGCTGCAGGCTTTGCTGGTTCCTCGAATACCCATAAAACTGGCTTGAAGAATTGGTCATTTACCATTACAGAGCTGTTCGGGTGCGACCATACATCTGCAAATACATATTTACCTCCAGAATAGGCAGAGCCGTTATACACCCCTCCAAAATATGTCCAGCTGGTGTCGTTCTGCGAACCAACAACAATGCTCTTTATTGGCTGGGGCTTGTCGCTCGCATTTACAAATTCTATGCTTGGGCTTATCTCTTCGTTTACTGCAAATGCATAAGCCCCGTATGGGGATAATGTTGAATTCGGTCCCTGCAATGAAGACGGAACCGAGAAATCTATTATGCTGAAATTATACAATTTTATAGTGCTGCCATTATCAAGTACAAAGGTGTTTGCAGGTATAACTGCTGTTATTACGTTGTTAAGGGTGAAAGTGCCTCCTTTGGTTCCATTAACTTCGAATGTAGCTTTTGAAATAACGCCAAAGTAATCTTTTGTAACAGTAGTTTGGGCTACAGTTGTAGTAGGAACGGTAGTATTCTTTGATATTGCTCCAGCAACAGTTAGGGATACTACAGTAGCTGTGCTAGAAGGGTCGTCTCCTGTAGCTGCAAGATCTATGCTGTAAGTGCCCGGCGCAGTGGAGCTTGATGTCGAAATGGTCATTGTGCCTGAATATGTTGGGTTGCCATAACTGTTGTTAAACGACAGTGATATGCCATCAGCAGATAGGGCCGCGGCGTTGGATGCAGATATTGATGTACCCCATGTTGTCCCGCTGCTGAGTTTCACTGTATAATATATTGTTGCTGATCCACCAGCCGTGACTGACACAGACGTTGAATTCACAATAATTGTTGATGTACCTATTCCGCTTGCAAAGGTTGTTCCTGCTAAAATTGAAAATACTGCAATGGCTAATGAAAGTTCAAAAATTCTGTTCATTTTACCAGCAATAAAAGTAAAAACTACAAAAATATTTAAACATCCAATCAACTTACTTTTAGTAATATACATGGGAGCAACCAAATCAAAGAGAGGAAAAAGCATAATATATGCGTCAATAGCTATCGAACTAGTTTCTGCCTTATACTTGCTTCTTTTCGATAGGCTTTTGTACAGCAGCGGCATACTGCATTGGTTTGGTCTGCTCATATACATACTTATAACAATAATATTGGCACTAGGCATAGCGGGCTATCTCAGAGGAAGCGAAAAATCTTACTATAAACTTCTTGGAGCAATAAGCATACTGGCAGCCATACTTTTCATATTGGATGCTGCTTTTGGCCTTCCATTCACAAAATTTGACCCTGGCATAAACATATCCTCTGGGATAGGATGGTCGTATCTATTCGGTTTCGGCGCAAAAGGTACACCATCATTCTTTTCAACTTCCTTAGCCTTTACAATACTGCTAATTTTTTCCATAGTAACTGGCGCACTCTCCTTATACAAAGCAAGGCAGTAATAAACTATATATATTCCGTGAGCGCATTGTGAAGCATGAAAACTGCATCAATAGAAGGCAATCCAAACAGGGGGCTGATCAGATCAGAAACAGACTTTGACGGACTGATGCTGCAAATCGAAAACTCCATATACGCAAAAATAAAAGGCACTCTAGAGGGCCGCCTAAATAGTGCGAGTCAAGAAATTAAGCATATGGCGGCCGATTATACCGACAGAAAGGGCAGGTATATAAGACCCAAACTTATGTGGGTTGTAGCAAAAATGTTCGGCGCAGAAGACAAGGACATAATAGATCCAGCAGCAGCAATACAGCTTTCCGAAGACTTCGTGCTTCAGATAGATGACATGCTAGATTCCACTGAGATGCGGAGGGGAAAGCCAACTTTCCACAGGCTTTATGGCCTGGAGAATGCAATCATAACGCCGCAATTCCTTATGGGTGTAATGTGGAATATTATGCATGAATATGCCTCGTCCCACGGCGCCTTGGGAGAGGCTGTATACAGGAAGTTTATGGAATTTTCTGACATAACCTTTGAGGGTCAGGCAATAGAGAATATGTTCAAGCCCAGGCAAACATCGACTTACAAAAAATCATACAATCCTCCAATATTTGGCCTTGACAAGGCTACATATAGTACATATTTCGAGATAATAAAAAAGAAGACCGCAGCGTATACAGTATATGGCCCTGCCCAAGTTGGCGCAACAATAGGCCATGCAAACGAAACCCAATTGAAGCTCATAGAGCAAATAGGCTCAATGTTTGGGATAGCTTTTCAAATAAAAGACGATATTGCAGACTATAAGGAGGATATAAAGGAGGGCCAGCCAACCATAATTACAATACATTCCTACAGCAAAGCAAATGATGCAGAAAAACGTTTCATGGAGCGCTTATTCTCTAAATTGCCTGAGGAGAAAGCAGAGCAGGAGATTGATGCAGCAGTGCAAATAGTAGATAAATACGGCTCTATAAGTTATGCAAGCAGTATCTACCTAGATAAAATCAAAGAAGCGATGGAACTCTATTCAAAAAACTCAAACACGCTTCCCAAAAACGCTTATACGGATATGCTTTTCAAGCTTTTTTCCGAGTACGTTGGCTGACAGGCTTTCTGGAAGTTATGTACGCCAATGTACCAAGTGAAAGCGCCAGTATAAGGAACCCAGCAAGAGTTATGAAAACCACATACCCTGCAATTGCCCCAGAGGTGGAGTAGAATACTGCATTAATCTGCCCCCCAAACATGTAAGGATACTGAAAAATCGAAAAAGCCATAACCGCACTAAAAAGCCAAGGTATAACAAGAATACGCGCGCTTTTTTTGCCTAGCAAATGCAGCACCTCTATAACAAAAAGGAATGCTATTTCGAATACAAAAAGGGAAAAGCCTTCTGCAGACTTTATATTGTAAAGCATATATGATGGTCCAAGCGCCACTGCTGTTATCATAAAAATAATACCCAATGCTGCAAAGAACATGTCCCAAAAACGCCCTTCAACAAATCCGAACAGCACCCTTGCCCCAAATGCAGCTATAAGCAGCACCGAAGCTATAGCAAGTATGTTGAAGGAATTAACTATAAAGCTGGAGGATATGCTTTGCGCAAGTATGTTTATGCCTGAGCCGCTCACACTTGATGTGAATATGGAAAGCGCAAGAACTGCAACAACAAGTGTAGAAATACTATAAACTCTAACAAGCCTCCTTTCCCTTAAGTCATCACCTATATACTCACTGTATGCTAGGAAAGCGTTCCTTAGTATGAAGAAAAGTGCTGCTATAAGCGCAGGTATAATATATATGGTCCCGACAAGCCCCAACAGGCTAGGGTACATAGCCTCGAATGCTACCACATAAAAAACTGCAAATGTTCCGTTTATCTCCCACATCGGCATAAGGTACGGCTTCATTATATTCCAGTATCTTTTGTAATTCCTAAGCCCAAGCAGGCTAATTCCAACTTCAATTATTGTCAAAGAAAGGAAGGCAGAGAAAATTGCATGGTTAAGCAGGTATATCTCATTCATTTAATCCCCAAATCATCCTCAAGTTGCCTTTTTGAAAATATTATTTTTAGTATTTCTACAGTAGCTGGGAATATGAATATGTAGAATAGAACAACTGCTATAGCAATTGGTATTGTTGCCTGGGAGTAATTTGCGGCCTGTGATACTGTCATTACCCCATAAATTATCCAAGGCTGCCTTCCAATTTCAGACATTACCCACCCGTTTTCAACAAGCGCAACTGCAACTACTGCAGCAAGTATGTAAAGGTACATTACTTTTTTGCTTCTAAGGAGGTCTACTCCCAGCAGTTTTAGCAGGAGAAGTAGCACAAAAAACCCGCCCATTGCAAAGCCCAGGAATACCATTGCGTCAAACATTATGTGCACAAACAGCGGCGGCCATGTATCGCGCGGGAATTCAGAGAGCCCCGGAACTGACCCATTTGCGCTTCCGGTTGCTAGTATGCTCTGCAGGTTGGGTATAGAGATCGAGTCTATAACCCTGCCATTAGAATATATGCCCCCAATCAGTTCTGGCGCATGGGACATAGGCGTGAGGTCAAGCTCTATTGCAGCGTACTTTTCTGGCTGCACGTAATACAGGGACGATATTGAGACCAATCCTGTGCCTATTGCAGCCAAAGTAGCTAAAAGCGCAACAACAAGAGAAAGCGAGAGGGCTTTCCTGTAATATATTCTCACCTCTTCATTCCTAGCATCTGCATTAATAAGCCTATAAGCAAAATACGCCACAAGTATGAATATTCCTCCAAAATAAGATGTTGCTAGGACATGGAATACCTCAACCCACGTGCTTGGTGTATTAAAAACGCTAAGGGGCTGCACACCAGTTATAACTCCGTTTGCAAGGTAAGCTTTGATGTTGAAGCCTACCGGGGTGTTCATAAAAGCATTGAGCATTGTTATGAAAACTGCTGATAGTGCCGCCCCGATCGATATGAAAACCATCAAAGCAGCATGGGAGTACTTCCCCTTTAGCTTGTTTCCTGAATAAAAGTATATACCTACAAATATTGCTTCAATGAAAAAAGCAAATACTTCAGCATATACTGGCAGTATAGCAACTTGGCCTACCAGAGCCATGAATTTTGGCCAAAGGAAAAGAAGATTTGCAGCTACCAATGTGCCAGAAGCTGTGCCTATTCCGAAGAATACTACAAATGCAAGGGTAAGCCTTCTTGCAAGGGTCAGATAATATCTGTCCTTAAATTTTGTGCCTATAACTTCCGCAAGTAGTATCATTATAGGCAAAGTCATACCAATGAGAACAAGGAGTATGTGTACAGCCAGGCTAAATCCCATATCAAATCTGTCAAATATCACTGGAGACAACACATCATCAACTATTTCCCTGATATTATATCAGTAAGCACTTTACCAAATTCTTTTGTGCCTATTGGTTCGCACCCTAGGTACCTTGCTACATCCTGAGTAACTTTCCTCTCTTCAATTGCCTGGTCTATCGCTTTCTCTATCAAATCAGAGGCCTCATGCATTCCCAAATAGTCAAGCATCAAAACCCCGCCTTTTATAATGCCTGTCGGGTTAGCCAGATTCTTTCCTGCATATTTTGGTGCAGTTCCATGGACCGCCTCAAACATGCCTGCGCCATCTCCAACATTCGCGCCTCCAAGCAGCCCTATATCCCCTATCAACGCACCTATTGCATCAGATATGTAGTCACCGTTCAGATTTGGGGCAAGTATAACATCATATCCCTCTGGGCGCGTTATTATCTGCTGAAACATGTTGTCTGCTATTCTGTCATTGAAAAGAAGCTTACCACTGGGCATTTTGCCACTATATTTTTCAGATAGGTCTGTTTCTTCAACTATATAATTGCCGAATTCCTCCCTTGCAACCTCATACGACCAGTTTTTGAACATCGCTTCAGTATACTTCATTATATTGCCCTTGTGCATAACTGTAACAGACCTCCTTCCCTTGTCTATGGCATACTTAATCGCCATGCGCGCTATCCTCTTGGTCTTATGCATTGACATTGGCTTTATTCCTATGCCTGCATCACTGTCTATGTTTGTGCCAAACTGGCCCTTAATGAAACCCCTAAGCTTTGCTGCTTCCTGGCTGTCATAAGGCCACTCTATTCCTGTATAAAGGTCATCGGTATTCTCTCTGAAAACAACCATGTCAACCCTTTCCGGGTTCTTTATTGGGCTATCTATGCCTTTAACATACTTTATAGGGCGTATGTTTGCATAGAGGTCCAGCATTAACCTTATTCGTACGTTTACCGATCTCTTTGTACCGCCTACAGGCGTTTCTAAGGGCCCTTTAAAAACGTACTTATATTTCTTCATTAGCTCCTCGCTCTCTTTGGGCAGCGCATCCCCATATTTGCTCTCAGCTTCAAGGCCAGCCTCTACCTTGCTCCATTGTATGCTTCTGTCGTTGCCGTATGCAGCTTTAACAGCAGCATTAATCACGTCTATTGCCGGCCTGGTTATTTCAGGGCCTATGCCATCTCCTTCCACATATAATACAATGTTTTTGCCCTCCATCAAATCAGTATGAATAACTAAAACACCTTAAAAAGGCTTTTTGAAAGTGCCCTTTCCTTGCCTACATTTATGCACTTCAACTTATTTCAAGTATTATGCGTCCATCCCTATCATTTGAATCCAGCTCAGCTAGCGCTTTACTGCCCTCCTCTAGCCTCATCCTCTTCCATACTTTGGTGCGGTAATCTGAAGCCTTAGAAACCAGTTCTTTAAACTCCTTTATTGTGCCCCCTGTTGAGCCTATTACGCGGATCTGCTTAGAGTATATCCCATTGAAGTCCATCGAAACCTTGTTTCCGCTAAGTGTACCGAAACCTACCATCCTGCCGCAGTACCCAAGCATTCCTATTCCGAGGTCCCAGAACCTCTCGCCAAGCGAATTAAGCACCACATTTGCCATTGCCCCGCCAGTCAGCTCCTTCACTCTCTCTATTGCAGAGGAATAATCTGGCACTACGTGGTCCGGCCCAAAATCTCCAACCCAGTTTTTTCTTGATACTGCTATTACCTCCGCTCCTTTTGCTTTTGCAAACTGCACAGCAAACAGTCCAGTATTTCCTGATGCCCCAAGTATAACTGCAGTTTCACCTTTGGACAGGCCAGCCTCGTTTATGGCATGGTATGCAGTTAAAGCAGATACCGGAAGGCTGGCCGCTA
Organism: Candidatus Micrarchaeaceae archaeon; assembly: GCA_038881415.1. Classification (GTDB taxonomy): domain Archaea; phylum Micrarchaeota; class Micrarchaeia; order Micrarchaeales; family Micrarchaeaceae; genus JAJZYW01. The sequence continues at coordinate 3,995 of JAVZPY010000006.1, read as the reverse complement.
GCTCCCAATTAACCTCATCGCCTATTTTAAAGACATTTTTTGCATCTACAACTGCATATTCAGCAAATCCGCCGTTTGAGCCTACGCCAATTATATACCCGCCAGTGCAGAGCTGCTCCATTCCTACTTTGCACATCCTGCACACGCCATCAAATCTGCGGTTGTACACCGTAACTCTGTCCCCTACACTGACATTAGAAACACTGCTGCCAACTTCTGCAACTTCACCAGCAAACTCCGCTCCAGGTATGTGCGGCATTGGTGTTATATGCGGTATTGCAGTTACTGTTTTGTAATCTATAGGATTTACCCCAGCCATTTTTACCCTAATTAGCACAGAATCGTTATTCAGCTTTGGTTTTTCAACATCTTTTACTTCTAATGCTTCGAGACTCTGCCTTTCAAATAAGAGCGCTTTCATAAAACCCACAACTAACTATATAATAGAAACAATAAAGGCATTGCGTTAGCAGCGGGCAGGATTAAGTACGCATAAGTTTTTGGCATTCAGAGGGGGCAAAGAGGAAAGATCAGACTGCAAAAGTATATGAAATAAAATTTGATAAAAGCAAAATCTCAAAACAAAGATCTGATGCTCTTCAAAGGCTCTTTCTTGAAGGGAAGTGTTTTGCAAACATGCCCCTGCAAGCAGCATGCTCGAATACATAAAAAGCATTCTGCATGCGAAAGCAAGCATTGCCATTGAAGCGAGAAGCCCCAAAGTTGCGGGCTCGGCGGAAGCCTTATCAGGAAGGGCTGGTAGTTCACTAAAGCGCCGCCCGCCAATATGCACGCTTTTCCTGCTGCATGCTTTATAAAACCTTATAGGGTAAGAATATCATGATAAAAGCGTATGCTGCAATAATGCTACTGTTTGTTTTTTCCATTTCAGGAATCGCCTCCGCTTCATACTACAGCTTTATCCCAAAGTCATACTACACATACTATAATTTAAACTCCACAACAAATTTCAGCCTAGGAGTATACTACAATGTCAGCAATGCATCAATCCTGCTGATTATACCTTCATCAGAGTTATACAATTATACAATAGGGTCTAATTACAATGCATTATACCAAATGAACGTGTCATCTTATGGCCTAGATCTGTTCAATCTGTCTGCAGGAAGCTACGAAGTAATACTGTATGCGCCTTCATACCCAGTAAGCTACGAGTTTTACGTGGAGCAAGGCAAGGTAGTACGCCACTATCAAACGTCGCATAGCTTCAATTACACCCTGCATTTGGCAAATTATAGCTTATTAAACATATCATACCTAAGTACTGCGCCTGCAACTGTAATTTCTGAAGGGCAGTCGCTAGGGTTTCCGAGCAATTATGGCGGGTATACAGTAGATGCAAATAGGGGCATTTATAATGCAACCATAATCCCTACTGGCCCGTCTGATGTCTATGTCTTTGCAACAGTAACCCCAACTCTTGTAAACCCGCTCAACCTGACAAACAAGGGCAAATCGGTTGGCTTGGTATACTACGGTTTTAATGCAAACGGAACAGTTATGATTCCAGAACCGATAAAAACTGGAGAACTTGTAGGTGTAGCAAGAATACGCTCAATAAGCGCATACAACTCATCACCTCCGCAAAACTCCTCGCAATTTGGTGCTGGCCTGCAACTTAATGCAATGCTGTATATAAACTCGCCGCGCGGCAACGCTACATATTGGATACAGAATGTGCTTTCATTAAATACCAGTTCAGGAAATTATTCACTAAACGACAATGTATGGAATTCCTCTACAGAATACGCAAGTGTTAAGCGCAGCATAGTATCCGGTTCTGGCAGCTTTCTAAATGTGCAATTGCCAAATGGCACAAACCAGCGTATATACGCTTATCAAACACAGAGACTTCACTACTCCCTGCCGCAAAATTTCACGCTTGTCACAAATGTTACCTACTCTAGCGGAATACCTGTAATCCACTTCGGTTATTCTGCTGGCGGCCCAGTGGTTTACTATGACAATGTAAGCGTAAATATTCCATCCTCATCAGCATACATGCTTGCGACTCCGTTCTACGAGGCTCCAGATGGAAACTTTAATGATTTTGAATTTGTTTTTGGTGGTAGCTCAAATGGCGAAGTATCATATTTCAACAGCATGAACGCTTCTATAATGCTATACTACTCCAGTGCCAGCTCGTTCAAGCCATTCCCCTCATATTTGACTTTTGGTAGCGATACGGAAGAGGGCGCGGCAAACCTAGAAGTAAAACAATCACAAGAAGGCGCACTTGTTACCGCTGGCATAGAGGATTACTATTCGGTTATAATACCACAAGAGGCAAAACCCATTAAAGTATATACTACAACCGTTACAACTACAGTTCCAAGCACAACTACAATATCCCAATACAGCAGCGCAACAACCTCCTTGCCTTACAACATGCCGCCGCAGGCAGTATATACTTCCATCGTATCACTTTGGGAGCTTGTGGCAGTGCTCATAGTTCTGGTTATAGTGCTACTTATTATAGGGGTTGTTGCACATAAGCGTGCAAACAGGTAATTAAAATGGTTCCAGAAAGCGCTGACGTTTTGCTATTGCGCCTCTCCGCTGTTAAAGGCAGCATCTTCTGGCTTGGCGCTGTTCAGGGCCGGCCTAATGCAAAGCCTTTTGTAGTAATGAGCAGCAGAAGTTCAGCTGGCTCAACTGAAAGTTGCAGAATAGTAGGCGAGCTACACATAATATCAGGCGGCAAGAAAATATCCGCAGTGCTTGCAGTCGATGAATCTGACATTAACCTAAATGAGGTGCGAAATGCAAGCGACCTATCCGAAGAGCTGCACACGCTGTTGAAAACTTCAGTCCAGGATTTATTTGGAGCTAATGCGTCAATCAGTGGATATGACGACTTTAATTCAATGTCAAGCATCTATTTATAATCCGGAGCTGTGGCTAGTCAAAAAGAATAAATATCTGCTCCAAATCTTCAATAATCTATGTTGGATGAAAAACAGCGTGCTGCTATAAAAAACAGGGAAGCAATAGAGTCGATACGCAAGGCTATGCGCTTGGAAATCGGCTCTTTTGTTGGAAATGCTACTACTATATTTAACGGATTTGCAAGTGAAGGCGCCGCTGCTAGAAAGATATGCATAGATAAAGTTTCAAGGTATGCAGAAGAAAACTTGAAAATGTTTGAATGCATGGCATTTGTGCTGGCGCAGTCAGATTATACTAGCATGCTCAATAATCTCTCAGCAATACTCAGGCGATCGCTGGAAGACGCCTCAAAAGCAAAATCATTGCGCGAAGCTCTTTCAGCAGTGGACTCCGGGCTAACTTCATCCATCTCATTCATGGAGAAATCGAACAAGGAGCAAATTTTTAGGAAGTGAGGCTTGATGTCCGCGGGTCGTGTGCGCAGCGTAGAAGTAATATACAACCATATGAATGTGCTGAACTCTTCAGCTAGTTTGAGCCTAATGCTGCGAGACACTATAAGCATCGTTTCAAAAGAACTTTTTGAAGCAGGCGTAGCCCCAGAAAACTGCTATATGTTAAAAATTGTCTATTCAAAGCAATACAGCATACTATCTAAAAATATAGAACAAAGCAGGGCAGAAACTTCTGAGCAAATGAAAGCTAATGGAATTACGAAAGATGTGGAGGCGATGCTTGACAAGTTGCGGGAGTTGGAAAGCACTATGGTAAGGCTTAAAACAGCGTACGAAGATTGCCTTTCATCTGCCATTGTGGATGTAAGCAAAGTTTTGCGCGAAAACCAAGATAAAGGTAGCCCTTATCAAAAAAGCAACTTTGCTGCATACGAGTTCAGGGTGGTATTAGAATTGAAGAAGGAGCTAAATAGCTCTGCGTACGAGCGTTTGAAGAAGGAAATGGAACTGATGAGGTAAACTGTTGCATTAGCAAATCAAATGGCGCTGTGCGCATTGTGCGCATATAAAAAATTTGTAAAAGAAGCCTTGCAAACAATTTCCACTGTAAATGAATCTGCTTAATTCGGC
>JAVZPY010000005.1:0-17443 GCA_038881415.1 Candidatus Micrarchaeaceae archaeon | reverse complement strand
CTATCCCAACCCCTATGGCTTTTTTATTGGCTATCAAATACACCCTTATCCTTTTATTTAATAGATCGCAAAATTAATAAGGCTGAATTTATGCGCATAGATTGCTCTCACTAAAATTTGACAACACAATTATATATAAATGCAGTAGTACTCCAATCTGAATAGATGCATTATTTTCTTGGTGTTTGTTGTGTATAGGTTTAGACTAGCAATTGATTTGGATGACACAATAGCAAATACTATAGCAGAATGGTTAAAAGAAGCGAGCCTTGAACTTGGCAGGACTATTAAGAAGGATGAGATTAACGAATATGATATTCATAAGGTTCTTAAGCTTGACAAGGAGTATGTGAGTGCAACATTTTCAAAGGTTTGGAAAAAGCATCATGGCATAAAGCTTTTGGACGCTAGGATACCGCAGATTATGAAGAGAATATCAGAGAAATATGAAGTATTGGTTTTAACTGCTTCCCCAGGGAAAGATAAGGATATTGAAGAATGGCTCCATAACAACAATGTGAGTTATTCCAGGCTAATAAAAGTTGAGCACGCAATTGAAAAAGCCGAACTTGGGAAAAGATTGGGTGTAAGTATATTTGTAGATGACAGCCCAAAAGTTGCTGGCTTTGTAGTAGAAAGGGGGATGGATCTGATAATGGTTAGACAGCCGTGGAATAAGAATTTCATAGAGAAGAACACTTCGAAGCACATATTTCCAGTTTCTAATTGGGCAGAAGTTGAAAAAATATTGGAAAAATTGTCAAAACATGTAACTAAGGGTAATTTGCACTGAAACGTAGGAATTGCATAGGCATTGAATCACAAATAAATAATAGGCTATTAGGACTAATTTACATTTTAGGTGGTGCAGATGGATGGTGTAAAGGTAAAAAATTCATGACTTCTGACCATAGAAGACTCGATGCAGTATTTGAAGACTCAATCTCATTGCTGATTAACAATAACAGTGAATCATTAGGCAGATTTTTGGAATTTAAAAATGATATGGAAAGAATGCTAATATCCAGTATTTTGTGGTTTTATCCTTTGCTTGATTTTTGTTTTACGGATTTACAACAGAATTTGCTTTGAGATTAGGTTGTGTTGCGTAATTGCGCTTCTTGAGCATTATGACTTAAGCTTTATATTCGCCCGAAGCAGGGATTGAACCTGCGACCTACCGGTTAACAGCCGGTCGCTCTGCCGCTGAGCTATTCGGGCATATCCAAAACGAATGGAAAAGGTTCTGCGAGGTTTATTACCCTCACATAAACATCTGAGCTGTTGTACAGCGCGTCAGTTTCCTCTATCGTATCGGCAGTATAGTTATACCTGAAAAAGTTAAATATCTTGGTATCATGCATTTTTGCGTAAACGAATGTCTGTATATCGTCTTCTGGCATAACGTCGAACGAGCCTATGAATCTTTCCCCGTCTTTTATGAAGGAGTATACTTTATCTGTGCCCATCTCGTTCATTGATGACCTAAGCGCTATATGTTTAGCTAGAGAAATTGCATTGTTTGAGTATATAGAGAGCACCTTTGGCTTCGCCGAAAATGAAAATTTATTATATTGCATTTCTATAGGAACTATGCGCAAAAAATGAATTCCTTCCTGCAGTGCGGCGTCAGCGGAAAAGCTAAGCTTTTCCTTTCCATCTATTATCCTGTAAGCCATGTAAGAAGGTTTAGACTGGAGTTCTGCATAGTATGCGATCCTGGACTTCTTTAGGTTTTCACCGTATGCGACTATGGAATACCTACCTGATGCATTTTTTATCAGCATGACTGGCGCGTTCTGGAGGTATGAATCAGAGACGTACCTTGCCAAGTCAAGGGGTGACAGAAGTTTTATTGGTGTCAATTTTATCTCGCTATTACTCATTCTTTTAGAAGCCATAGCCTTTCACCTTGAGGCGAGCGATATTATGTATAGCACTGCGTAAACGGGTTCGTATATTATAGGGAATATTAGATCGCCATAGCCAAGAGCTTCATAATCATTCCCAAGAGACTGCGATATATCCAAAGTCATATACAGATGCTTTCTTACTAACGGGCTTGTTATAGACGATACGCTTATATTTATTGGGTAAACACCGGGGCTTGATTCCACTATAGGATATTCAAAGATCTTTGATGTCCCGTGTAAAGCTATCACTTCTATACTCCTATTCCAAGCAGGTAAACCAGTTGCGTTTATTAAAAATGGATTATCAGATACCCCAAGATTTGATATATTTACATCTACATATGCTGGTACGCCTACCGCAGCGTGAAGGATTTTTGGGCTAACTTTGACAGAAAACACATCAGGCGTTACGTTAACAATAGAAGTAAAAGTTACATTTCCAAGGCCAGAGTAGTTTCCAATATTTGTTGCAGTAACCCTAAATGCATAGTTGCCAGTGGCTGCTGAAGGGGAAGGGCGTATCTCAAGGGTGGGAGAAAGCGAATCTGTGCGCTCCGGCTGCGCAAACCATCCTGGGGGCAATCCGGATGCATTTACTATATTCCACCCATAGCTTACCGGAAATCCAGTTTTGTTTTCTGCAGTGGAATTTATTGTTATGTAGAAAGTCTGCCCTGGTCCAACTTTCCCAAGGATCAACGTTGAACCATTAGTGACATTTGCACTGTATGGCTCTATTATGTGCACCGTAGCTGGAACTGAAGATGCAGCTACTGTTACATATACTAATGTAGTGAATAAAACCACAAATAATATCGCGGCAAATTTCATCCAGATCACCTGATACTCGCTTTTTGGTTATTTAACCCTTTCTAGATTATGTAAATTTTGTTGTAAAAGACGCTACTTGCTCTATATTATTTATATTGCTTGGTAGACCGGAAAATGTATAATTTAACCATAAGAATCCCGTAAAGCTGTTACCTAAGGCCCCGGATGCCAGCCTGTTAGGCCCAACATAGCAGTTTGTTATAATAGTATTGGCAGAGCCGCTATACAGTATTATGCTATTAGGCACGCCGTACGGATAAAATACAGGAGTTATTGAAGGGCTCTGCACCCAGAGATTGCCATACGCTGGTCCATTACCGGCAGAATTTGCAGAGGTTGAACAAGCAACTCCATTTATAATGAGAGTACCACCAGTAGACTGCGAGATTACAAATATAGCAGTTCCATTTGGAGCTATTGTATATGTTGTACAGGAAAATCCTGGAGCAGCTATGCAATCTGTGGTAACAGATTTTGTATTGAAAAAACCAATTGATATCACGACATACAATGCTATTGCAATTATTAGAAGCGCTATGCCGTAGGATACCATCATATCCAAAGAAGCCTGTAGCCTTACAGGATCGCTGGATGCAAACGAACAACGTAGCGCGCGCAGTTAATCCCCTGTTTTGCCTATATGTAGGTGTACGCCTCCCGAATCCCTTGTAAGCTTTACGTCTAGATCCCCTTTTTCAAATAGTGTCTCCAACTCTTCGTATGTGTATGAGCCTATCGAATTTGACGATGAATCGTAGCCCTTGCTCTTGAGTATTTTTGCGCGCCTTTCAAGCAGCTTATCCATTTCAGAGGGTATGAAAAGAAGCGAAAGTTTTGGGACCTCATTTGATTCATAAAGGCTTTCTATTCCGATGTCAAGCAGCTTGTACCCTTGGTCTTGGAGCAGGAAGGGCATGACCATGTTGAATTCCTGTTTTATCTTGCTTACTGTTTCGTCTACATTGCTTTTTGCCCCGGCTATCAAAAATTCATCAGTATTAAGAAATCCGACATACGTATCTGGTCCTGCGCGCGCTACTATATCTTGAAGCAATTGTGAGATAAGGCGCAGTATTGTAATGCCAGAATGCTCTCCAAAACGCTGAACATATTGGCTTAGATTTTCTATTCTTAACCTGCCAATTGTATACTTGCCATCTTTTATTGACCGCTCTATCGCTTTAGTTATTCCATCCATATCAGGAAGGTCTATTAGAGGATCAAATCTCTTGCCTCTCTTTTTCAGGAATATTGTTACCAGCGTAGTAAGCTCATTTGGGTCAAATGGCTTTTTTATATAGTAATCTGCGCCATATTTAAGCCCTTTAAACCTGTTGCTGGTAGGGTCCATTGCACTTACGATTATAACTATTATGTCTTTTAGATGCGGGTCTGCCTTTATTGTTTGGCATATGTCTAGGCCGTCTTTATTTGGCAGCATTAGGTCAAGTATTATCAGGTCCGGCTTATTTTTCCTCACGTATGGAAGAACTTCCCCACCGTCGTATAGCTGGGTTATTTTGTATCCTTCTCCAATTGAAAGGGCTATAAGCCGGTTTATATTTTTATCATCTTCGACTATCAGCACATTGTTTATTGCATTTTCCTCTATTGTATAATAAGTTGGTATGCCACCATTATTTCTTTTTGCAATTTTTTTAGCTGCTTCCATTTCTTCTAGGGACAGCTTAAGCTCACTTTCTGGTATTCCCATTGAAAAAGAGTACTCTGTAAGCTCATTGTAGGTTATTTGCTGCTTTTCATTTATAAACTCCAATAATTGGGAGGTCGTTTCGGGATTGGTCATGGTACCACATAAGAATAACCAAAAAAAATTTATTATAGGTTGCTTATTCCTCCCGCTGCTGCCGTGTTTGCTTCTTGGACAACGGGAGGGTGAAATAAAATGAGCTTCCTTTTCCCAGTGTTGATTCGAGCCATATTTTTCCACCAAAAAGGCGTATAATTTCCTTTGTGATTGAGAGCCCAAGGCCTGTGCCGCTGCCCGGCTGAGTCACTAGGCTTTTCTTTGGCACTTGGTAGAATTTTTTAAATAGCCTCCGCTTGTCCTCTTCGCTTATGCCTATCCCGGTATCGGCCACACATACTAGCACAGTCTTCTTGCTTTTCATTGATATGCGAACTGATATGCTACCATGATCGGTGAACTTTATTGAGTTCCCTATAAGGTTCACAAATACTTGTACGAGGCGGTTAGGATCCACCTTTACCGTTGGCACATCGTAATCCACGTTCCATTCGAATGAAAGGCCCTTCTGCGCTGCAGCTTGAGCTAGCCCTATTATAGCAGGGTTTTCACGGATCTGCTGCAGACTTACCTCCCTTATGTCAAGCTTCATTTTCTTAGATTCTAGTCTTGACGCATCAAGAACCTGATTTATTATAAGCGTAAGCCTATCGCATTCGGATAGTATCACTGAGAGGTATTCTTTCTGCATAGGTGTAAGCGATTGCCCTGACTGATCATATAAGAGTTTTGAATAGCCCCGTATATTTGTCAGCGGTGTTTTGAGTTCGTGTGATATGTCATTTATGAATTGGGTTTTTTGCTGCCCTATGTTCATTAGTTTGTTGGCTTCTGATATCTTTGATTTGAGCTCAGACTCCAGATCTGCCAGCCTGCGCTTTGTTGCAAGCTCCTTGAATATTATTAGGTACCTTACAGACCCAGATTGATCCTTTACGGCGCGTATTGAATGTGTTCCCGGGATAACCTTCTTCGGGTCTGCGCCTACAACAATATCTGCGTATGAATTGTCGATTTTTGTTCCATTTCTTGCATATGCCAAATCTCTATCTAAAAGTGATGGGTCAAGATACAAACTTTTTATATCCTTTCCTATAAGTTCCTGCTTTGTAATTCCGAGGACCTTTGACGTTGCTATATTGCAGTCCTTTATGTATCCAAGTTCATCTATCTCCATTACAGAGTCTGTAGTTTCGCCTATGAAATCGTATAGCGCAGTTTTCATGTCCTCCGCATACTGGAAAGATTCTATGCTTATTGCAAGCATTGTTGTAACCCCAAGATACATAGTAAAGTATGCATTGCATCTTATTGCCCTGCCGCCAATCTCTATTTTGTCAGTGATTTCGCGCACTTCGCCATCTTTCATTCCTGATATGCTTGACTCTATTTTCTTCCTTGCCTGCTCCGGGAATAGAGTAAGGATGCTTTTTCCAATGAACATGTCTGGCCCATATCCACCCAACCATCGCTCTGATGCGCTTATAGAGGTAAGCACTAGACTGCTTGAGGTTGTTGCCATCATCGCTTCTTCGCTGGCAGAAAATATGCGCTGCAACAGTTCATTGTATACAGACCCAGTTTCATCTTGAAGGCTTACAACACTGAGCGATTGGCTTATCTGCCTGCATACTACGGAGAAAACCTTATGCAAGCCATCCTTTGACACTATATTAAACCTTTGCCTTTTATTTGGCTGACTAAGCAGCTGCATTGCATCTTGACCTAAAAGCTCTGATATATTTGAACCCCTTATTGATAAGCCGAATTTCCCTGTAGCCTCCTTGTTTGCACGGATAATTTTGCCACTCCCATCCACTATCAACTGGGCAACCTGTGAATTGAATGAACCGTCAAAGTAGTCGGTAAGTTTAGCTACTTTTTTTGATTCGTAGCGGTAGGACAAGGCCGAACCTACAAAAGAGTAGCCTATGTTAAGCATGCCCAATATTTCTGGGCTGAACTTTTCTTGCGAAAGTGATGCGAATTTGGCTATGGAATTTACATGGCCATTTAATATGAATGGTATGGCTGCACAGCTCATATATCCTCTGTTTTTCAGATCTATTAGTTCCGGGAATGCAGAATAATCGCTGAGCTGGTTGTCAACATATGGTTTGCCTGTATTAAATACGTATTCCTCAAGTTTGCCCATAGTGCCGGTTGTTGTTGGGATCACAACTTCAAGGTTTTCTATACCTAGTATCTCTTTTGCTATTTCTGAGAACTCTTCCGTTATCCTATTGTAGTCGCTAAGAACTGATATTTTTTGTATAATTTCTGATAGAAACCTCTTTATCACAATGTCGTCCGCCATGGCCACCATACATATGATTATAGGATAAATATTTAATGCTGACAAGGAATATTGGTCCCATTATGGTGGTAGAAAAGCTCTTTGATGGAGTTTATAGGGTGAACGGAAGGCTGTACACTGTCAACTTAACGCCAAACTATTCCGTTTATGGGGAGGAGCTTGTAGAAATGGGTGGGATCCAGTACAGAGGATGGAACCCATACAGGAGCAAACTCGCTGCTGCAATTATGAATGGATTAAAAACCTTTAAATTTGGTGAAGGCACATCTGTGCTTTATATAGGCGGCGCTACTGGCACAACAGTAAGCCACATAAGCGACATAATAGGGAGGCGCGGAAGGGCATACTGCATAGAGCTGTCTGAAAGAAATATGCGCGAACTTGTAAAAGTTTGCGAAGCGAAGGGCAATATACTGCCCATTCTTGCAGATGCAAGCATACCGGACAGTTATTCTGATATGGTTGGAGACTGCGATGTAATATACCAGGATGCATCGGCAAGGGATCAGGCGGCGCTGCTGCTTGCAAACACAAGATTTCTGAAAAAAGGCGGGTACGCATATTTCATAATAAAGTCGCAGAGCATAGCGGTCTCAAAGAAGCCTGCAGAAATATTTAAAGAGGAATTGAGAAAAGTTAGCGTGGCTTATGATGTAGTTGAAAAAGTTGAAATAGAGCCGTACGACATGCTTCACATGTTTGCGGTGCTAAAGAAGAGGTGATTTGGCGGCATATGATTATTATGTAAAGGCTATGGACAGATTTACAAAAAACTCGAAAAGGTTATACTGTACATTTTGCGGAGCTGAGAGCCTTGCTTTTGGGAACTTTGGTATATGCAGGGTATGCGAAGCACCCCTCTCTGAGAAGAAGTCTGATGTATTGGGAAGGGACCATTCGCTAGTAGAATCCGGAGAGGCGATATGGAGTGCAATAAATAGAGGGGATATGGATAATGCTATTGCTGCCCTAAACAGCAGACTTGCTTCACACGATGAACCTGGATTTTTATTTGCTGCAGGACTGTTTTATATACGTTATTCCAATGAGGAAATTAAAAAAATAAGGTACGATAGGGAGGGTTTTATGGAGGAGAATGCAGTGCATAGGGAAAATTCAGAAAAAATGATGCTTTATGCAAAAACCCTTCTTAATAAGGCCGTAAAACTTGCGGAGAAGGATAAAGGTAACCAAGGCATGCTTATGCATTATATACCGTTTCTGGCAGAGATCAAACTTGGCCACCTTAAGGCAGCAATGTATTATCTTAAGGGAATTAAGCATGATGACATAGTATACCTTCTTGATTACGCCCATATTGTAGCTCACGCATACCGCAAGGATGGCGAAAAGCTGCTTGAACATTGCGATAGGATGATAAGGGAAGGAAAGGTCAATCTAAATATATTTTATTACATAGGCTATGCATTATTTCTTAAAAAAGCATACGGAGATGCCAAAGTTATACTCTCGCACCTTTCTGAAACTGGGGAGGTAGATGCTGCATCCTATCTGCTCAGAAACATAAACAATTTGTATGGCATCAGAGATTAGTGCATTATAGGTGTTTTGACAAGTTGGTGTGGTTATGGATTATGATGCTGTATTGAACGCTGCGCGGAAACATGCAATCAAGAATGCGCTAGATTATGGCAAAGCCCAGATAGGGCCAGTAATAAGCAAGGTTTTTGCAGAAGTTCCAGATTCAAAAAGCGACAGAGCCGAAACCGCAAAGATAGTGGCTGAAATGGTAGAATGGGCAAACAAACTGACAAGGAATGAGGTTGAACTTGAAGCTTCAAAGTATACATTTCCAGAAAAGAAGCAGCGTGAAGGTCTGCCAGATCTGCAATGGGTGGCAAAAGGCGAAGCTGTCAATACGCGGTTTGCGCCAAACCCCAGCGGCTTTTTGCACATAGGCCATGCAAAAGTTGCGATATTGTGCGACGAGTATGCAAAAAAATATAACGGCAAGTTTTACATAAGGCTAGAAGACACAGACCCAAAAACGAAGAAGCCGATCCTAAAGGTGTACGATTCAATTGTGAAGGATGTTGAATGGCTGGGATGCAAGGTTGCAGATGTGATAAAGCAAAGCAGCAGAATGGAAATCTACTATTCTTATGCTGAGAAGCTTATTTCTCTTGGAAAAGCATATGTGTGCACTTGTGAAAAAGAGACATTGCATGCAAATAGGAGAGAGGGTATAGCCTGCCCATGCAGGGCGTTAGGAGTTGAAGAGAATTTTAGTAGGTGGAAAGATATGATGGGATCCTTCCATGAAGGCGAGGCGGTTCTTAGGCTAAAAACAGACATGAAACACAGCAATATATCTGTAAGAGACTGGATTATGTTTAGGATAATAGAAGAGGAGCACCCACTTACTGGGAAAAAGTACAGGGTATGGCCGCTATACAATTTTGCTGCACCTATAGATGACCATGAGCTTCATATAAACCTTGTCATACGCGGCAAGGAACATGAAATAAACCAGATGAAACAGTCCTATATATTTGAAGCCTTTGGATGGGAACAGCCGCATGTGATGGAAGTTGGCGTGCTAAAGGTAAGAGGGGAGATGGCCCACAAATCTGATATACGGAAGGCCATAGAGGAGGGCAGGCTTTCTGGGTGGGATGACCCACGCGCGCCAACAATCATGGGCTTCAGGAATAGTGGCATACCTCCAGAAGCCATAAGGAAGTACATCATCGATTCGGGTATAGGCAAAAATGACTCATATTTAGATATGCAAAAACTCGCGGCTATAGCCAGATCTTTAAAAGCACAATAGTGCAAACGCAGCTTTCTTCAATTTTGCGCTGTTACTGTTATATTGTTGTTATATACTTTGAACAATGTGCCGTTATCAGTATATATTACTGCAAGCAGCTTCAACTTTATCTGGCTTCCAGCTTTGATTATATTTGAGCTTGAAATGCTATACGTGAAGTTTGGCAATAGTGTCTCGTAGGGGTTATTGTTATTTGACAATAATGCTGAATGCGGAAGTTTGACAAGCAAGTCAGCGGATACTGTTGCATTTAGCCTATCATAAGCTATCAGGCTTGATACGTTATAGGCATCCATTGTGCCCTGGTCAAGCAAGTAACTGCCGCCGCTTACACTAAAACTGTTTATTGAACCGTTTGCTTCTAATTTATTCACAAAATTAGACAGTAATGTTTTGTTTGTACCATTGTTTGCCCTTAAAGAAAACGAATTTGAATAGCCAACAACCGTTCCATTCACATACCCTATCGCTATTGGCACTATCCTGGAGGATGATATTGTTGTTGTGCTGTTTGACTGTATTGGCGACCCGTTGTTGCCAAAAGATGCGTATGAGGATAGGAATATTGCAGCAACAAACAGAGAGCCAAAAAATAGAAATTTTTTCTTCTTTTGCTCGTCCATTATTGTACACCACGGATAATATTGCTTTACTGATAGTTATAAAATTATTTCTTTTAGAATATAAATAGCTATTTGTATTTGGAGGTAGATCCAGGTACTTATTTGGACAAGCGAGTTGGTAATATGCCTTTTGTAGACGGGGATTTCTTAGAGATGGAATACAGAGCATGGGACAATGACACCGGTAAGCTAATAGCAACAACGTATGAAGAGGAAGCGAAAAAGGAAGGGATATATAACGAGAAGGTAAAGTATGGCAAAGTACTTGTAGTTTTGGGCTCAGGTGGCATAATAAAAGGGTTAGACTCTGAACTCAGGAAAATGAATGTAGGAGAGCAAAAGGAATTTACATTCAAACCGGAAGACGCCTTTGGGGAGAGGAGCGATGACCTTATTAGAGTTATGCCACTCTCAGAGTTTAGGGCGCACGATATTAACCCTATACCTGGTATGGAGATAAATATAGATAATACTCCTGCTATAGTCAAGAGCGTAAATTCGGGAAGGGTTGTTGTAGACGCTAACAATCCTTATGCTGGCAAGAGCATAAAATATTCGGTTAAAATTGTAGGAAAACTTGATGATCCTTCAAAAAAAGTAGAGGCCCTTGGAGACACATACGGCGCCAAACCTAGCAAAGTTGAGGCAAAACCTAATGAAATAGGGCTAGTCTATGACAGCAAAGTTAATAAGAATGCCGACTATTTTGTTGGAAAGGCTAGTCTGATCGCAGCAATATTTACATATATAAAGGAAGCAAAGAAAGTTGAGGTTAGGGAAGAATACATAAAATCAGAGATAGAAAATGCAGGAAGCAAATAACATTTGCAATGGGTTACTCCACATTTACTGCATATGTGCTATTGACTGAGAAGTTCAGCTTTTTTGCTATTGCGGATTTATCCGCGTTTATAACTATTATGTAGCTTGACCACCTTGTTGACATCTCCTTAGAGCCGCACAGTGGGCATGTATCGCCATGGCTTATTATTAGTCCGCAATTTTTGCATGCTTTTTCTTCAGACATGTGTGCACCTCAATTATTTCTTTTTCTTTGAGTTGGAACCGCGCTGCATCAATGAATACCAATCTGGCTTTCCTAATCCTTCAGGCTTCATTGTAAGCGCTATTTTGGACCCTTTTACATTGCCTTTCATACTTACTGTTGATATTTTCGCAAATACTTGGTCACCCTTCTTTATGCTGAGCCCCTTCTGTTTTGATGTGAACTGTTGAGTTTTTTTATCATAAGATAAGAAATCGTTTGCCATTTGTGATACGTGGACAAGGCCTTCCATAGGGCCTATGCGAACAAAAGCACCAAATTCCGCAAGCTCGGTTACTTCGCCAACAACGATTTCATTAACTACAGGCATATATGATAAGACATCAAATTCTGCCTCATGATGCGTGTTTGGATCGCCAGGGTATATCTCGCCGTCACTTATGTTCCTAACATTAAATATGGCCAGTATTACACCCATATCCTTATCCGAATATCCCTCATATTTCATTTGCAATATTTCCTGCGCAGCCTTTTCCAACTCTTTCCCGAAGTATTCTGGAGGCAAGCTAAATGTGTCCTTCACCGAGTATATATTGTACATCAATTCACCATGCAAGCATTATTGCCTTAATTTTCCCTCTCTTGAAACTTTGCATACAAGCAGCCCGTTAAAACCGGCAAGCCTTTTTGCGAGGGCAACATCATTAGTCACAATTGCAACCTTGCCACCTGAAGACCGCGCAATTCCCACTATCCACGCATCTACGTGCCCGTTATTGTTATAAACCTTAAGTTTTTTAGCCTTTGCCACGAGGAGCGCAGCCCTTGCAGCTGCGCCTTTGCGACCTTTGTTTGATGCAGCGGAATTCAATTCGCGCAAAATGCCTCGCGATATTGATATTGAAGGATGTACAAATTCTTGCTCTATTATATCAAAAATGTTTTTCTTGTTCTCAAAAGCAAAAATTATTGAACTGGTGTCTGGTATCACTTCCAATATAACACCTGGTTATTTGGAGTTTTTCTTTCGCTCTTTTTCGCGTTCTTTGAGTTTTTCCTTTAAGAAAGAGAGCAGGACAACTGCGTTGTTGTATTTAGTGTCTTTTGCTGAATACAACAGGGTAACCGTATCCTCCTCTTCCAATATATCTAGGAGCTTTTCAACAGTGCGGTTTCCCCTCAATTCTTTTTTATACCTTATCGAAAACATCTTAAACCTGCTTGGTTGGTGCCCGAACCACTTGCGCAATTCATGCGACGGCCCTAAATTCTTAAGCCATAAGTCTATATTGGAGCTGCTTTTCCGTATTCCTCTGGGCCACATGCGGTCAACAAGAATGCGTTCGCCGTCGGTTATATCGACTTTGTCGTAGACGCGCTTGAGTTTTATCATTAAACCAGCTTGCAATATATCTATGCCAAATTTTAAAATGTTGCTGGTTCAAAACTTAATGTGTAATAATTTCTTTGTTCCACTAAAATAGAAAGTATTAAAATATTAGCATAGGTAAAATAGTTAGGCGATATTAGGTGATTTTATAGGACTTTTCGACAAACTTGGAAAATCTTTGGGCGCGTCCTCGAAGGACCTGAATATAGAGGAGTATATGAATGCTGCTGAAATTGAAGATGTTGACGTGTTGAATGAACCTGCAGACTTTTATGTGAAGCCTTTTGAACTGCAAGAAGAAAGCGACTTGCAGAAAGTTGAGGAAGAGTTGCAGAAAAAGAATATACTGCTGCTTAATGTAATGGCGCTTTCCAAGAGGCCGAATACAAGAGATGCACTTATCAACGATATAAAAGATTATATACAGAAGATAAATGGCGATATAGCAATATTGGACAGAGATAAGGGGATAATACTTCTTACTCCGACAAAAGTTAAGATAGTAAAGAACAAGAAGCCAAAGCAGTAATTGGGCAGCTTACCTCTTTTTTATTCTATTAGTTGAGAAAGCGGCAGAGAGTGCCGCAATTTCTTCTGATGATGGATTAGAACGCGATATTATCCTATTGAAAGCTTGCACTATACCGGCTTTATTACGCACCCACTCGCTTGCAGCGACATTGGCTTCAAATAAGCGTATTAGCCTTGCTATTTCAGATTCCGTTGCATGCGGCTCTTTTTGCAAATCTGGTTTTCTGGAAAGTGTATACAGGATTATTGCTAAGAAATGTGAGATATTCATAGCATTGTATGCGCTGCCAGTATCAATCGAAACAGTATAATCGCACTTTGCTATTTCCTCTTTGCTAAGGCCTATGTCTTCTCTACCTAGGACAATAGAAACATGGCTGGCGCCAGACTTGGACAATGACGTAAAAAGCTCTTCAGGGGATATAAGGTTGAAGAATGCACTTATGCTTTTGTGAGGCTCGGATGTAGTTGCGACTGCAATGCTTCCTTTAACTGCGTCTTCAACGGACTTATATACCTTTGAATTTTCAAGCAAATGCCTTCCATGCTTTGAGTACATAACTGCGGTTTTGCCTAATAGCCTACAGCGTGGCTCAACAAACCTCAGGTCTGATACCCCAAAATTTGCACATATCCGCGCTATGTACCCTGCATTTATCTGGTATAATGTCTTCACAGAGACTACACGTATATCCATCATATCAGGAACAGTATTAATATTGAAAGAAAGTTTACTAATGCGTGCGCAATTATTGTGGCGTACAGCGACTTAGTTTTTTTGAATGCATAACCAGCTATTATTCCGAATATGAACGCTGCAATGAACTCTACTATTGAGCCATAGCCGAAATGCAATATTGCAAATATTAATGAACTGAAGAATATTCCAATTCTAGGGACAAGGAAGCCCCTAAACAGGATTTCTTCATCTATTGGGGCAATGGTAAATGTAAATATGTAGAAGAAAAGCGGAAATCCAGCCAATGTTGCGCCAACATTTGTAGGCAGCGGTATACCTGTTATAGATGATATTATACCTGTGGCTATTTCTAGAAGTAGTATAATTAAAAAAATGCCTATGCCAATGCCTATATACTTAGCCTTTAAGGCAGAGCGGCCTAATCCCAAACCATCCACTATCCCTTTTAGGTTGTTGCCTTTTAGCAACATGTATGAGAACACGATGAACGGAAAGAGCAGCGATAGGGAAATTGTACTGTATAGATTTGCAGAAATTTCGCTGATTACTCCATAGTAGAATAGTACAGGGGTATAGAACGTAAATATGAATAATAGTACAGTTATTGCATATATTGGATACTTTATATAGGCAGGTTCTGCTGCATTAGGTGGTCTTTTTGAATTCGCTGCAGCTGCATCCTGACGCATTGCTGTAAATTTTCTACGACGAACAATTTGCTTCTTAGCAGCTTTGTTCTTAACAGGAAGTTTTCTTCTTTGTCTTCCAGAAGATGCCAACACTCACACCTTCTTGGATTTTGCGCTCTTGAACTCTGTGTAGCCGCACTTGCCACAAGACATTCTGTCAATGTGGTCAGCCATACCTGATCCGCATTTTGGGCATTGCTTTTTCTGCTTATACTTTGGAAAAATCTTTTTTTGCTCCTTTTTCTCAGCCATCAAATTACCCTCCATTCTTTATTGGCTCTTCAGCCTTTTTTGACTTCTTTGAAAGCCTTGACAATATGTATTTGGGTTCGGAAGACTTAAGCGCTTCATCGCTGCTGTATATGTGTGCATAGCAAAATGCCTGCTTTACTCCATACGTCTGCTCAACTTTATATACTATTGAGAGATCGGGGTTTGTTCCAAGCTTTTTGCACAGTTCTTTTTTCGCTTCTTCCTTTGATACTGTTTGGGCGTCTTCTGCAACACTGAATTTTACACTGCGCCTTCCAAGGAGCTTTTCATCTTTGTCTTCAAGTATTTTTATCTCCATCATATCTACCCTACAGACCTTGATATCGCCCTGTTTCCCATAGCTTCTATAAGTTCAACTTCGCCTCCAGACTTTAGTTTGCCAACCATTTCTTCAGGTATTGGAAGTGTAAAAACTTCATAAGTTTCTAAATCCATTATCTGTGCGGATGAGCCCTCTACAGACACCACCTGGGCTTTCTTCTTGTTTATTACCGGAACTTCAACATCAGAATCGCTAGGCTTAAGAAGTGTCTTCTTCTGGCCATCAAAGATGCCTATCGCAGTTACGCGCATCTTAGCTGAACCGTGCTTTCCTGGTGAACTTACGTCTATTGCAACAACCTTGCATGGTATACCATCTATAAGCACATAACGGCCTATCCTAAGCTCTTTCATTGTTGAGAATGTGGTCTCTCCTTCCATAAATAAAACCTCAGATCAAACAAGTTAAGATTGACCTTAAAGTTTTATATAGATTAGGTTAGGTCGGCTCATGAGCACTGCCAATCAATTTCAGTATATGCTGTCTAGTATGTTGCCTACTCCTGCAGCTACACTGCCAGTATATGCATACTCCTGCTTGCCCAATATCGGCTTAACGCCAGTTATTATTGAGGTTACCTTTATCTGATCTTCCAGCTCTGGCAAGAGCCTTGCGCCAAGTATTACGTTCGCGTTGGGGTCCAAGCCTTCTGTAACGCCCTCGGTAACCCTATTGCATTCATCTATTGTCAGAGCAGTGCCGGCAGATATGTGTATAAGTGCACTCTTCGCGCCCTCCATATCAAAATTCATTAGCGGGTGGGTTTTTGTTG
The DNA here is from genome assembly GCA_038881415.1 of Candidatus Micrarchaeaceae archaeon. Classification (GTDB taxonomy): domain Archaea; phylum Micrarchaeota; class Micrarchaeia; order Micrarchaeales; family Micrarchaeaceae; genus JAJZYW01. Next base: position 1,514 of record JAVZPY010000005.1, on the reverse strand, counting down.
ACTTTATTGCTTTCTCCACTTTGTCAACTCCGGAACCACTCCCTATGTTTATTATTGCGGCGCCCCTATTCGAAAGAACGCTCTTCAGGTCTGCAAAGTCTATATTTATCATGCTTGGTATTTTTATTGCGTCGGCTATACCACGCACTGCGTTTATTGTTATATCGTCAATCAACTCAAAAGAACGCTCCATTGGCAAATTCGGGGCATAACTTAGCAGCTTGTCATTCTCTATTACTATTGTTGTATCAGAATTCTTAGTAAACTCTTCAAGCGCCCAATCTGCTTTTACCATTCTGCTCCTCTCTATTGCAAATGGATATGTTACAAAAGACACAACAAGTATTCCCATTTCCTTTGCCATCCTTGCTATAGCAGGCCCTGCGCCAGAGCCAGTGCCACCTCCGAGACCGGCTGCAAGGAATATAAGGTCATACTTGCTTAGCATCTCAGTTATTTCTGTATTGCTAGCGTCTGCGCACTTTGCTGCAACTTCAGGAAAGCCGCCTGCTCCAAGGCCCCTTGTAATTTCTTTTCCGATAAGTAGCTTCTTCTGCGATGTTATCATGTTTAGATGCTTCGCGTCAGTATTTACTGCGATTGTGTCTGCGCTTTTTATGCCCTTCATGCTTAGCCTATGTATAAGGTTGCTACCTCTGCCTCCTACCCCAACTACTGCAAAATTTGATTCCATGGCGCTAAAGTCATCCATCTTTACCACCTTAAACGTAATAAAATGAGCGATAGGTTTAACCTATCAGCTCCAAATCTGAAAACTGTTTTGGTTTCTTTTCTTCGGTCTTGCCTACTATGCTTGAGCCCTTCACTCCAGTCACTATTGCTACGATGTCTATCATGTCGTCGTATCCAGGTATTACCCTGGCCCCTAGCTTTATGTTTGCCTTTGCTTCCATCTTGTCTGTTATAACTCTGCCAGCCTCTATTGCTTCTCCAAGCGTAAGCGATGTTCCTCCTGATATATGTATTATTGCCCCACTTGCTCCTTCAAAGTCTACATCTAGTAGCTTATTTTTAAGTACAGCCTCTGTTGCTATGTGAACTTTGTCGGCTCCCTTTCCGGTACCTACTGCTATGAAGCCTACATCGCCATTGCCCATTATGCTCCTTACATCTGCAAAATCTATGTTTATCATACTTGGCTGCGTTATGGTCCACACAAGCCCTCCTATTGCCTTTGCAATTACTTCATCGGCAAGTGCGAATGCATCATTCATTGGAAGGTTAGGAACAAGCTTTACCAGCCTATCATTGTCAAGTATTATAACGCTGTCTGCATATTTCCTAAGCTCTTTGATTCCATTTTCTGCAGTTACCTTCCTTACGCGCTCGACATCGAATGGATATGTAACTATTGCTATCACTATTGCGCCCTGCTCTCTTGCCATTTGTGCAACTATAGGCGCTATGCCTGTTCCAGTTCCGCCGCCCATGCCGAAAGCGCTTTCACTGTATCAAGAGTTTCTTTTGGGTGGAACCTTATGCCACCTTTGCCC
>JAVZPY010000004.1:0-21396 GCA_038881415.1 Candidatus Micrarchaeaceae archaeon | reverse complement strand
ATTGTCGAGCATGAGCTCTGCCTCCCCCATGTCTGCATAGCTGTATATTCTCTTGAAATTTGAATTTATACTTTCAAATACCTCCGCAAAAACGCTCTCCTTTTTAGACTCTATCTCATTTATCATCTCAATTATAGAAGTCCTCTCCATGCTTATGGTTGCGAGTTTTTCTTCAGCTTGCGCCATCTCCTTCATCCTCTCTTCGTACATCTCTGGGGCCTTCATGTTAACCGACCCCAGGGATTCCAGAGAGGCCTTAGCAGATCCCAGTTTTTGCTCCATTTCTTCAATGCTTCCTTCAATAGGTGATACCCCATCGTAATTCCTCTTTTCTGCCCTTATGTCGCCTATCCTAACCTCTGCTTGGCTTATCTTCCCAGATAATTCAATTAGGCTCCTTTCAATTCTGTCAATTTCGCCTTTAGCTGACCCAACTTTAAAGCCTAAACTAGATAGTTTGCTTTCGCATTCGGATACCTTAGAATACAGTTCTTTTGCAACAGAATCATTGCTGCTTATGCTCTTCTCCATCTTTTCCTTTTCGGTTACAAGAACTTCTTGCCCAGCTAAAAGGTCTTTCTCCGCCTCCTTTTTGCTTTTTATCGATTTTTCAAAACCTTCAATTTCTGCTGAAAGCGCCTGAAGCCTTTCTATTATAAGCTCCCTCTCTTTGGCTGCTTCAGCCTCCCTTAGTTTCGCTTTTTCAAGTTTCTGTTCCGTATCCCTTATTGCATCTGCTTTGCCTTCATACTTTTGTTCCCTGTGCCCTGCGTCGCTTCCAAGGCGCTTCTGGAGTTCTTCAATTTCGCTTTTTGATAAGGCAAACTTCCTCTCCAACTCATTGCGCTTTGCTTCCATGCCCATTATCTTTTCAGATACTGCTGCCAATTCAGCCTCTGACGAAGCTATTAACTTCTCAAGTTTTTCAATCCCTGCATTTAAGTCTGAGTAAGCAGATTTTGCGCGCCCGATAGCATCATCTGCCCTTATGAGCGCGGTTTCTGCTTTCGCTAGTTCTGCCAATGCATCTCTCCTCTTCTGTTCAAGACCCGACATCCTTTCAGAAAGAGATGATAATTTAAGTTTAGCAGAAGCAAGGCGCGACTCTAGTAGTATTGGGTTTATAGCTACCCTGCTCTTGCCGCCGCTTATGACCCCTGTGTTCTCTATCAGGTCTCCTTCTATTGTAACGTACCTCCTGCCGCCTATTCCAATAGCCTTGGCCTCTTGTATGCTGCCTACAACAAAAGTGTTTGAGAAAATGAAATTGAACACCTTAGAATATTTTTTGTCGAATTTTATGAAATCTATTAGTGGCTTTATTCCATTCACAGCCTTTTCATTTCCATACTGCACTACTTCCTCTATTGGTATGAATGAAGCGCGTCCAAGAGCCTTCTTTTTTAGTATATCTATTGCTTTTGCGGCCGCCTCGCTGTTGTCTACAACAAAATATCCCAACCTATTACCAGAAGCAGCCATTATCGCGGTGGAGAACTTTTCATCGTATGTACACAATTCATACGCCCTCCCATGAAAGCTTGCTCCTATGCCTTTTGCCAATTCTGCAGCTATTGCCTGGCTTGCACCGCCATGCAGCGCCATCTGCTCCCTTATTTTTATGGACTCCTCATTAATCTCGCCAATCTCGCCCTCCACCTTTTTAATCTCCGAAGATAATGAGGCTTCAAGCGATGAGGCACTCTCCTTTGCCTTCAATGCACTTTTCTGTTGCTCTTCTGCTTCCTGCCTTTCTTGTTCTAAGCTCTTTAGCCTCTTCCTCATCTTTATTATCTCCTCCTTTGACTGCCCCAGCGACTCTTCTATCGCAGACTTTCTGCTAGCCAATGCAGCAAGTTCCCTTGATACCTCAGATTTCTCCTCCTCCATCCCGATTATTTCAGCACTTTTCTTTGCATACAGCTCCGCCAATTCTGCATATGCGAGGCGCATTTTTGAACCTGCATGTTTAGATAGCTCAGCTATATCCGCTTTTAGTATTTCAATTTCCTTGTCTAGGCTTTCTTTCTTAGCCAAGTGCTCCTCTTTTTCAGATAGAAGCTTTGATAAGTATTCCTTGTCCTTTGCAAGCTCAGATCTGGTAGAAGATATCTTTTCAGATAATACCGCAATCTCCCCCTTTATGCGCTCTATTGCGCTATTAGCCGCGCTGGTTTCCATAGAGTGCTTGTTTAACTTGCCAACAAGCTCCGCCTTTTCCGCAGAAAGTTTTTCAATATCGGAATTTAGCTCCAAAATCAATTTTTCCAATTCTTTTTTTCTTTCAAGTGCAGAATTCCTGCGCCTATTCTCTTCATCCATCTCTCCAAGTAATGCCTTTTCCCTCGCCAACAATATTCCTAAAGTGAGAGATTTTACAAGCCCTGATATTTCTATATATTTCTGAGCATCCTCCTTCTCCTTTTTCAACTCATTTAAGAAACCTTTCCTCTCATTTAGAACACCCTGTGCCTCGCTAAGCCGTATCTCTACTTTTTCGAGCTCCTTCTCAGCAGCCTCCCTTTTCTTGTCGAATTCGCTTATTCCTGCAGCTATATCAATAAGCTCCCTTCTTTCCTTCCCATTCATGCTTAGCAGCTTCGTTATCTCTCCCTGCGCTATTGTGTTGGTTTCATTCACGTCGCCGCCATGCGCCTTTAGGAATTCAATAACCTCCTGCTTAGTTGCCCTCCTTCCATTAAGCCTGTAACCCATCTTTCTGTCCTCCTTTACGAACCTCACTATTTCTACTTCGGATGCCCCCTTCATTATTATCTTTACATATGCGCGCTTCATCTCTGCGCCTTTCTTGTTCTTCACATACTCATTAAGCAAAAGCGCAGGCGATGTTATTCTAAGCCTCCGCATAGAGCTTTCCCCAAGCCCAAAAAGAAGGGAATCGCATATATTTGATTTTCCGGAGCCGTTTGGACCTACTATGCAGTTGAAGTTTTTTTTGAAAGATATGTTAGCGTGCTTAAAAGATTTGAAGTTATGCAGCACTACTCTATCTATGTACAACATTGTAAGGTCGCCTCTAATAAGATATGCCTTGTAAGCTTTTTATTCATAACACATGATACATAAACAGCAAAATACTTGCCTAACTTTTGCCGTTGCCCGCATTGAGCTTTGTATTCTTTTTTGATATATACAGCGCTATAACTGACTCCACGTGTTGCGCTACAAGAACCCCTACTATTTTTCCAAACCTCTTGACAGCAATAACGTTTGCATTGTTATTTCGCATCTTGTCTATTGCACTTGGCAAGCTCCTATTATAATCCACAACTGGTATGTCTACGCAGAATTTGTCTATTGCATTGGAAAGGTATTCAGGGTTAAGCGAACTGCCGAGCTTAACTCCCTCAACAAGCTTTACCTCCTTGCCGTAGTCTACAAGTATTATGTGCGTATGTTCCTTGAGCAGTATACCGTACAAGTCGCCTATTGTGGTGCCAGGTTTTACAACTGCATAGTTCTTGCTTATTGCATCTTTTACTTTTAGAGGCGCAGCCGCCTCCCTTATATATGCAGTTTGGTACTCAGCTTGGGCACCACCATATAAAAATACAGCGATCAGTATGTCCCAAAATACAACAAATTCCCTGTAAGCAAATGAGTACCCTGGTTCGATTGCAGCATATATTATTGTCCCCAATACAAATAGCGCTATTACTATCTTGCTTAGCTTTACTGTTATTTTTGTTGCATCTAAGAAGCTGTGCTTTTTCTGCTCATAGCTTCTGAAAACCCTTCCTCCATCAAGCGGAAACCCTGGCAGTATATTGAATACCCCAAGCAGTATGTTTATCAAAAAAAGAAGCTGCACAATATGCTTTATGCCTCCTGGCGGTATAACAACTGCAAATACTCCAAGAATCATGCCTATGAAAATGCTTGCAATCGGGCCTGCAATAGAAATCCTGAACTCTATTTCGGGCTTTATCTCCTCCATGTCTATCATTGAAGCTCCTCCTATCGGAAGAAGTATTATCTTCTTTACGTTTATTCCATTTCGTTTTGATGTTATTGAATGGGCAAGTTCATGCAGAAGCACACATACAAAAAGCAGCACTATTATTGCGAAAAGGTATAAGCTTAATACCAAAGAAAAAATCAGCAGCAATACAAAACTCCAATGTAGCTGTATCCTTATGCCGAATAAACTGCCTATGTAAGGAGATATATCAACCATGTTCATACCTTCCAGGCAAGACATAAATTAGTTATAAAATATAAAAACACATGCACAGCCCTGCAGAGCATGAAATGCGCTTTGTGTACGGCTCGCCAACAATGCTTATAGGGAAAGGAAATTCCCTGTCATTAGTAGCAGGAGACATCCATATAGGCCTGGAAAATAAGCTGAGAAAGGCAGGTATACGGCTATACGACCTCGCGGCGCATATGGCGCAAAACCTTCTTTCTACTGCAACTGAATTCGGCGCAAGAAGGCTGATACTTTTAGGAGACATAAAAGACGAGGTTCTCCATCCAGACTCATCTGGGCGGTTTGCAATGAAAAATTTCTTCAATATACTATCCCCATTACAGGTTAGAATTGTCCGTGGAAACCACGACGCGTATCTATCTGATATAATAGACATCCCAGTGGCAGACGAAATAATAGCCGGTGGTTTTTCTCTCTTGCATGGCAACTCTTGGCCCTCTGAAAAAGCAATGAAGTCCAATTTCCTTATAACTGCACATAATCATGCGGCGGTTTTGGTAAAAGATCTGGAAGGCCGCCAATACACATCAAAAGTGTGGCTTATTGCAGACATTGACCAGGAGGAGGCTTCAAAAAGGTACAAAAAATTTAATTCAGGAATGAAGATGGTAATAATGCCAGCATATAATGATATGATAACAGGAACCCCAGTCAACTCTGTGGGTTACTCTGGGCTTGGCCCGCTTCTTGCAAATAAAGTTTTTGATATAGAAAGCTCAGCAGTATACTCGCTTGCAGGGGAATACCTTGGAACTGTTTCTGAACTGAAAAACAAATAGTCAATGCCTTATTATTGTGATAGGTATTACCCCTTTTTCAAACTCAAGCTCAGCGAGCTTGAGAGGGTCGGTTACACCTTCAGGCACCTTGATAAGGGGCGGCGCACCAAAAGCCAACTGCAGCGCCCGCGCACCTATTATCCTAGCTTTTTCGTATTTGCTGTACTCGCTCATTTATAAGACCTCATACAGGGTTGGGTTTGAACTTTTCCTTTACCTCATGCATCTCTTCCTGCACCTTGTGCTTCCATTCGACGAATCCTTTTGGCGTCTTAGGGTACTTCTTATACAGTTCGTCGAATACCTTCATTTTCCTAACTGTATACAAAAGATTAGAGAACGCCCTTATGTTTGCTGCACCTTTGAGGGCTATTTTGAATTTAGACGCAAGGCTGAGCTCAGGTATCCTACCATAACTCAGGTCTACTGCCTCTTCTTCTGTAATAAACATCTTCATGCCGTAGTTTAGCAGGTCGTTGTTGAGCGACTGCAAATATACCCTAAATGCCTCAAGGCCTGCAGTTTTCTTGCCGTATTCCTCGTTGAAGTCTAAGTTGTACTTCCACAGTACATCAAGGTTAGCCTCGTTCTCCGATGCTGCTCTGGCTGCATTTATGCCTCCCAGTATACCTGATACGAGTGCAGGGCCTATACCTCCTGCGCTTATTGGATTTGGCATAGCCATACTATCTCCTACTCCAAGATAGCCCGGATAAACAAGGGATTCCATCTGCCTCCTAACTGCAACTGACCAGTAACCCTTACCGTTCATGTTCTCGTTGTCCAGCTTTACCTTCTTTATGACTGGGTTGCTCTCTACATACTGGTCCATAAGTGTATGCAGCGTATCATTCCTGTTGAGCTTTTTGTTTCTCACTTCAAGGCTCCTTTTCTGTACTCCAAGCCCTATGTTTACTCTATTGCCCTTTTTAGGGAACACCCATCCATAGCCTCCAGGGGCAATATGTTGGTTAAGGTGTATTATTGCATTCTTTGGGTCGTAATACCTTGGGTCTTCATGGTCAGGCTCAAAAGAATATATATATCTGCCTGTTGATTCAACGTCATCTATGTCTATCATCCTGTCAATGTAGTCATTTTCAGGAAGTTTTCTCCTTAGCGTCGTGGCTATACCAAGCGCATCAACTACGACCTTAGCATAATATTTTGCATGTGATGTGTCCTTATCTTTTCCAAAGACCCCAACAACTTTGTTGCCTTCCAATATCGGCCCTTCAACTTCAAATTTTGGCACATACTCTACGCCATTCTTTATCGCATATTCAACCAGCTTTCTCTCGAATACTGGCCTATTGAGTACGTAACCTTCACCTTCAAATATAAATTTTGATTCTAGGTCCGGAGAAAGCGCAAGTACGCCATCAACTTTTTTGTCAAGTTCGGGGTAGTCGAAGCTTAGCCCCTTAGCATTCTCGCGTATATATTTTAGGTGGCTTTCTGCAACTGCATCTCCGCACACCCATCCCCAATTTGTCTTCTTTCCAGCTGTTTCTATGTCATTTCTATCGAGTAGCAGTGTTTTTGCGCCATTCCTCGCAGCCATTGCCGCTGCTAAGGAGCCGCCCATACCTGAGCCTGCAACTATTACATCGTACGAGTTCTCATTCATGCAATGCACTTTAGAATTGTATAAAATAATACGAAAAGTTCAGCATTATACTAATCCACACATATTTATTTATTTGTTTTAGTGGGGAAGTGCGGCATGCGTTATTGTGCGGGGGGTGAGATTTGAACTCACGAAGGCGCTAGACCACAGGATCTTAAGTCCTGCGCATTTTTCTGTGGTCATTGAAACCAAACCAGACTTTGCTACCCCCGCATCAAGCATACATAGAAGGGCCAGTGTCATCCGAAGCAGTTTTCTTGAAGTTTTCGTGGGTTTCTCTCGCCTTTTTCATGAGCTCCCTAATTTTTGCTTCAACCACTTTTGCCTCCTTGTCTAGCTCTGCCGTATCTACGTCTATGCCAAGAATACTATTCAGGCTTTTTATTGCCAAGACAGCATATTCTGGATCTATAAGCGCAGGGTTTATAGGCACTAGGATGTTTATGTCGTCTATACTATCAGCCATTGCCCAGCCAAGTATAAGCGCATTAATCCCAGTAGCCATCCCATCCCCTATCGGCTTAAGGCCGTTCTTCTCAATTACGTCTTTTACGAGCTTCTTAGAAGAAGCTACCCCGAAGACCTGCTTTGGCGGCTCCTCCTGCTGGGTTGGTATACCGCTTATTGATATCACTCTTGATATGCCTGTCTTTTTTATTATGTCTGAATATATAGTGGAGCCAAGCTCATATGTAAGCTCTATCGGTATTGCAAATTCTGCAAATACAGTTATTATTTTTAGCTTTTCTGAAATGTATATCCTTACTGGCTGCATTGGCACATCTTCATGTATTGATACAAGCGGGGGGAACTTCTCGCTAGATATGTAACCTATATTTTCCATCTTCATTTTTTCGATGATATAGTTTATTGCCATAGGTCCAACTAAACCTGCCCCAGGGAACCCTTCTATAAAGGTATAACCCGATAGCGATTTTTTAGGCATCTTTATCTCTATCATATAAACACAGTAGTGATTTTGTGTTAAGCTTTAAATAAGCTATTAATCTGGGCTTGATAGAGACTACCACCAAATCCACCCCAATTCAGACTTCTCCGTCTGGCGTGCTTAAATATGTCGAGAGGCTTCCGACGGAATTTAGGCGATAGTTATATAAATTTATATACAGATATGGAAACGGTGAATTAAAATGGCAGAGAGAGTAGGAAGGGAAAAAATAGAGAAGGAGGATGGCTATCTTTACTATGTCGGTAAGGACGGCGCAGTATGGAAGTCACCGATGAGGTCCAACCCACGCGGGAAGAAGGCCAGGGTAAGTTCGGAAAGAATAGAGAAGGAAGACGGATACCTGTACTTCATAGACAAAAACGGGTACGTGGCAAGGACCGAAATGAACAGGAGCGGGAGGCAAAGCAAAGGCAAGGCAAGAAAAGCCTCTAAGAGCATGAGGTCAAAGGCACAGAGGAGAAGGAGGTAAAACCTTCTTCTCTGTCCTGCAACTTCCAAATTTTCTTTTTGCCTAGTCTGGACTCAGCCAAATGAAACTTCATCCCCTTCTCTTATTTTCTCTTTCTTTATAGTTCCGCTGGGAAATTCTACCACATAATGTGCTTCTTCTTCAGGAGAATAGACTCTGCATCTAAAGAATGATTTGCATGGTTCCGCGTTTTCTACTTTAAAAACTACTCTCTTATCACCGCCAAGCCACAATATGTCTATAGGGAAGTTCATATTCAGCATCCAGATTTCATGCCTTCCCATACGTGGGAATTTAAATAGCATGCATTCTTTCTCCCCAAGGCTGTTTCTAAACATTAAGCCTATACTCCTTTTTACCGAGGTATCTGCCAATATGGCAGTGTAGGTAGACCCATTTACTACGAGCTGCGATGTAGAATATTTCTGCCTCTTGTAAAGCATTTTCAATATACTAGACAGCAATTTATCCCTCAGTAATTGAGAGGCTTTGCTCGCGCATAAACTGGGGCAAGTAATATGTGCTGCCGCTTCCTTTTCCTGTCAATGCGCTTCCCTTCCAGCCCACAAACGTGTGCAATCCCACTATTGCACCGGTAGTGGCGCTTATGCTTCTGTTTATATAAACTACTCCGGCTTCTATGCTCCTTGAAAACTGCTTTATCTCCTTTCTGTTTTTGCTATACAAGCCTGCCGTAAGCCCATAACTGGTGTCATTTGCCATAGAAAGCGCTTCATCAAAGTTCTTGTATCCTACAATTGCAAGTATAGGTACAAACAACTCATTATGGACGATATCGCTAGAATGTGGAAGTTCTGCAAGTACAGGCTCAACGTAATATCCATTTAATCCTACATCAAGTCTGTTCCCCCCATAGAGCAGCTTCCCTGTGTTCTTTATTGTTTCTACTGCCTTCTTGTACTTCTCATATGCACTCCCGCTTATAAGAGGACCCATGTATATATCACGGTCAAGTGGGTTCCCTACTTTCATGCTTCTAACTTTTTCTATAAGTTTGCTTATGAAAAGTTCTTTGATGCGCTCATCTACATATACTCTTGACAAAGCGCTGCACTTCTGCCCTGCAAATCCAAAAGCAGCGCTGGCAACCCCCTTTACTGCTGCATCTATGTCTGCATGCCTTGATACTATTGCCGGATTCTTGCCGCCCATCTCAACCACAAACACTTTTTGCAGGCCAGATGCAAAGCATTTAGATATCATACCCATCCCTGTGCTCCTAGATCCTGTAAAGGCTATGCCTGCAGTGTCTTTGTTCATAACCAATTCATTTCCAACATCAGAACCTGCCCCAGTTACATAGTTGAAAACTCCGCTTGGCAAACCTGCCTCGCGCAAAAGTTTGTAAAGCATCAGCTCTACAAGCATTGTCATATTGTCAGTAGATGAGGGTTTGAATACAACTGTGTTTCCTGTTATCATAGCGCCAATGCTCATCCCCATAGATATCGAGACTGGGAAATTAAACGGGGCTATAACACCAAATACTCCATACGGCTTCATAGCTATTGCTACTTTCTCGGATTCTGATGGGGCTCCTTGAAATCCAGCGCTAACATTTGCGCTGCTTTTTTGAAGAGATGTCTTCCTAATGTAACCTTTGTTCCTAATAATCTCCATAACGTAGTAGCGTGCAAAGTCTATTGCTTCATCCACCTCGCCTATCGACTCGTATACTGATTTCGCATTCTCATAGCTCAATGCAGCAGCTAGTGTAAACTTATTTTTTGATACCAAGTCTGCAAATTTTGAAAAGATGGCTGCCCTATCTCTGTAATCTGTTTCTTTCCAGCTTTCAAAAGAGTGCTTTGCAACCTCTATCGCCTTTATTGCTTCGCGTGCGGTGCCTTTTTGAAATCTGCCTATTACTATGGAATTATCCACAGGGGACCTCTCCTCCAATAGCGCTCCGCATGTAACCTCCTCGTCCCCTATATATATTGGGTATGTTTTGCCGAATTCCGCCTTAACTGAAGCTATTGCGTTTTCAAAAAGTTTGTGAAATTCAGATTCCCTCCCATGTTCAACAAAAGTCTTGTATGTGAACTCATTCTGAAAAGCTCCCTTAGCCATACTAAACACCGCTTTAACTATGCACACTAATGCTATAAATTCCTATACTGGCGCGATAGTTTACATGCATATTCTGGACTTGCCTCTCCTTTTGCTTGCATAAAGTTTAAATAATATCACGGGTCTTTTATAACCGAGTTATAATGGTGCGGTTTATGTCTGCTCAGAAAGAGGAATTTATAGGCTCTAATGAGGATGAATATCTTGAACGCTACGGGTTTAGTGACAAGATTGAATATAAATACAAAACAAAGAAGGGAATATCTGAGGATGTTGTCAGAGAGATATCAAAAATAAAGGGAGAGCCAGATTGGATGCTAGAAAAACGCCTAACAGCATACAGAATATTTGCGCAAAAGCCTCTCCCATCATGGGGTGCGGATCTAAGTCAAATAAACTTCGACGACATCTTCTATTATATAAGGCCTACTGACAGCAAGGGAAGCAGCTGGGATTCTGTGCCAGAGGAAATAAAGAAAACTTTTGATAAGCTTGGCATACCAGAGGCGGAAAGGAAGTTCTTTGCCGGCGCAGAAGCACAGTATGATTCTGAGGTAGTATACCACAATATAAGGGAAGACCTCAAAAAGCAGGGAGTGGTATTTATAGACACGGACAGCGCAGTAAAAGAGTACCCTGAACTTATGAAAAAATATTTCGGCACAATAATACCGCCTTCTGACAACAAGTTTGCAGCTTTAAACACTGCCGTGTGGTCTGGCGGGTCTTTCATATATGTGCCAAAAGGGGTAAAGGTCACTGTGCCGTTGCAGGCCTACTTCAGGATAAATTCTGAAAAAGCAGGTCAATTCGAACGCACCCTTATAATAGCAGATGAAGATTCAGAAGTCACCTATATAGAGGGCTGCACTGCACCTATATACATGAGCTCCTCCTTGCACTCTGCTGTAGTGGAGCTTGTTGCGCACAAGAATGCTCACATACGCTATGTAACAATACAGAATTGGTCAAAGAACGTATACAATCTAGTTACCCAGCGCGCATTTGCATATGAGAACGCATATGTAGAATGGATAGATGGCAACATAGGCAGCAAAGTAAACATGAAGTATCCTAGCGTATACCTGAAGGGAAGGGGTGCAAGGGGCGAAGTTCTTTCAATTGCAGTTGCAGGAGATAAGCAAGTTCAAGATTCAGGAGGCAAGATCCTACATTTGGCGCCTGATACAACCTCAAAAATAATATCAAAAAGTGTCTCTAAGGGCTCAGGCGTTGCATCTTACCGCGGCCTTATATACGTAGGAAAAGATGCAGCAAATATAAAGTCGACTGTCAGGTGTGACGCTCTCTTAATGGATGACAAAGCGAAAACCAATACCTATCCATATATGGAGGTGCATAGGGATGATGCTACTATAACCCATGAAGCCACTGTGGGAAAAATTGGTGACGAAGAGTTGTTCTACTTGATGTCAAGGGGCATATCAGAGGAGGATGCCCTTACAATAATTGTTCTGGGTTTCATCGAGCCTTTGACAAAAGCGCTTCCAATGGAATATTCACTGGAACTAAAGCGCCTTATAAAGCTCGACACATCAAATTCTGTAGCATAGGTGGCCGGTGGTATTTATGTCCTTGTATGAGTCGCTAGTAAAGGAGTCAAGAGAGCTCTATAAGTCTCTCCCAGACGAAAGCAACGAACTTTTTAAGCGCAGGTATGTGCCTATTGACCTGTATGGATATGGCGCTAGAAAAAACCCGGCCAATATAAGCAATGATCCAAACAAGCTTCCTTTAAGGTTTGATGCTTTAATATCGCCTTCAAGTTGCATATCAAATTCAAAATTTATACAAATATTTGACGCCGGCACAGAAGAATACATGTCTTTGCTTAAATCTAGGTCTTATAATACAAACTCCGACAAATATGCCTCTTTTGTGAATGCAGAATCATCAAAAGCTGTTTTAGTGGAGCCTGAAAGTAATTCTGAGAGGAAGTTGAACATATTCGTTTCAACTGGATCTGACATGTGCATTCAGGTATTTATAAAAGAGCCGGAGGGATCTAATACAGAAATAACTGAATGGTTCTCCTCATCAGAGCAGGAAGGCGGAATAATAGGCATTATAAACGAGGCAGTCGCAGGCCAAAATTCTGATTTATCAATAAATGTTGTCCACAATGAGCCTAAAAGAGCTAAAATACTAAATTTTTCATCGGCGCTTGCTATGGAGTCTGCATCTATAAATGTAAACTATATGTACTTAGGCGGTGAAGCCACCAAATCAAAGAATCTGCTTACTGCAAATGGCAGGTATTCATCAGTAGCTGCAAATGAGCTTGTGATGGGCCAAGAAGATCAAAAATTTGACATAAATACATCTATACTGAATGAGGCTTCTCTAAGCAATGCAAATCTAGCTTCAAAAGCAATAGTTTCAGATAGGTCAGTATGCTTCCTGAAGGGATTCTCTAAGATAATAAACGGCGCAAAAGACTCCAGGTCTTTCGTAGAAGAGCGGGGCCTATTGATAGACAAGTCAGCAAAGATAGAATCAATACCATCGATGTCAATAGATGAAGGCCAGGTAAAAGCATCGCATTCATCTGCAATGGCGCCTTTAGATGAAGATATGATATTCTATCTCACATCAAGGGGTATAACTAGGCTTTCGGCCAGATCCTTAATAATAAACGGCTTTATCTTGTCCCAGCTTTCTAAAATAAAAAACGAAATGCTCAAAGTTGCACTTTCATCAATAATAACCTCTCGTTCAATAGGGTCTTCAGGAATTGGGGAACTGCCAAAGGAAACCCCGGGGTACTTCTGGATACCATCAGAAAGCCACGGTACCATATCAAAGCACAATTATATAAAGTGATTTTAATGGCAAGGAAACAGACATCATATGAAAATGTGATTGCGAATTTCTTTCCAGCGCTTAGATTTAGAGCTGCAAACATAATGGCTAAGGAGTACGGTGTGAACCAACAGGAGTCTGCACAGATTCTTGGAGTCACGCAAGCTTCAATAAACAAATATCTAAGCGGCAAGATATCGTATGATGTAAAAGCTACTGGGAATGCAATAGACAATAAAGCAATACATGATTTTGTAGACTATCTGCTCTCCGGTAAAGAAAGGCAGGCTAAAGAGCAACTATGCAGAATGTGTCAGATGTACAAGAGTTTTGATTGTTCTTTGATGGTAAAACAAAAGGCGGTAGCATGATACTCGAAATAAAAAATCTATCAGTAGAAGTAGGTGGTAAGGCCATACTAAACGACCTAAATCTTACCATAAAAGAAGGCGAGCGCCACGTTATTATGGGTCCAAATGGTTCGGGCAAAACAACACTTGCAAAAGCAATATTTGGGCATCCATCTGTGAAAGTGCTTTCTGGAGACATATGTGTTGATGGTAAAAGCATACTGGGAATTACACCAGACAAGCGCGCAGCACTCGGTCTGTTCTTAGGTTTCCAAAATCCTGTGGAAGTAGATGGGGTTGGGTTCGTCAGCTTCCTTAAGGCTGCAAAAGACGCCCTTTCTAACGGAAGCGCCAACACCCGTGAGCTAATGCAGGAAATAAAGTCTTCCACAGAAAAATTGAAAATTGGTGATAGCCTTATAGGAAGGTCTCTCAACCAAGGTTTTTCTGGAGGTGAAAAGAAGAAGGCGGAAGTGCTCCAAATGGCAGTTCTAAAGCCTAAAATAGCAATACTGGATGAACCGGATTCTGGGCTTGACGTAGATGCAGTAAATGTGGTTTCATCAAACATAAACGAATTGGCTAAATCACACTCAATGGGTCTACTTATAATAACGCACTATGGCAGAGTTTTGTCCTATATCGATGTTGATTACGTCCATATAATATTAGGCGGAAAAATTGTTGCAGAAGGCGGCAAGGAATTGATAGCCAAAGTAGAGAACGGCGGCTACGAAAAAATTTTAGAGGGATAGGCGATATATCATGTCAAAATTAGACCCAGCAGTGATAAGGAAGGATTTTCCTATATTTTCAAAGCCCATTGGAGGGAAAAGGCTTGTATACCTTGACAGTGCTGCAACTTCTCAGAAGCCCAAGCAGGTAGTCGAAGCAATTCAAAGATATTATTACGAATTCAATGCAAATATACACCGTGGGATATACAAAATTTCTGAGCGTGCTACAGAAGCGTATGAGGGCTCCAAGAAAAAGGTATGCAAGCTCATAAATTCAAGCAGCGTAAAGGAAATAATATATGTGCGCAATACAACAGAGGCGCTAAATACTATTGCGCTTACTTACGGGGAACAAAATGTTTCAAAAGGAGATCACATACTTATATCAGATATGGAGCACCACAGCAATATAGTTCCATGGCAACTCCTATCTAAGAGAAAAGGAGCACACTTGGATTTTGCCCCGTTGCGCGATGATGCATTTATAGACCTTGACAAATATGAAAAACTTCTTCAAAACAATCCACGGATAGTTTCTATTACGCATGTATCAAATGTGCTTGGAACAATAAACGAAGTAAAAAAGCTCACCTCAATGGCAAAAAAAGCAGGGGCAACAGTCATAATTGACGGCGCACAGTCCGTCCCACATATGCCTGTAGATATATCAGATATAGGGTGCGATTTTTTTGCATTTTCATCGCATAAGATGTTGGGTCCATCAGGAATAGGCGTTCTATACGGCAAAGAAGAACTGTTAGAACAAACTGAACCTCTTTTTGGTGGCGGCGACATGATAAGTTCTGTAAGAAGATCAGGCTCAGAATGGAATGAACTTCCGTGGAAATTTGAAGCAGGCACCCCAAATATAGAAGGTGCAATAGGCCTATCTGCTGCAATAGACTACCTAAACGCGATAGGAATGCAGAATATAAGAGAACATGAGGAAAAAATAACGCGATACGCCATGGAAAGCCTTACAAATCTTGGCGGTGTTGAAGTTTACGGTCCAAAGCTTGGAGAAGAGTCAAAGCGCGGTGGTGTCGTATCATTTGGGATAAACGGCGTGCACCCCCATGATGTATCACAAGTGCTCGATGATGAAGGAGTAGCGATAAGAGCTGGCCATCATTGTGCTATGCCGCTTGTAACAGAAGTGCTGCGGAAGGGCTCTGTGTCGCGCATGAGCTTCTATATATATAATGACGAAGCTGACGTTGATGTTGCAATATCCGGAATAAAAAAGGTAAAAGATATATTTCACATAAGGTGAAGTTCGGTTATGGGCGAAATAGAAAATCTCTACATGGAAGACATAATATCAAACTATGAGCATCCTCACAACAAAGGCCAAATAAAAGATGCATCTGCGGAGTTTCATGGCCATAACCCAGTTTGCGGCGATGACATAAGGATGTACATTACCGTAAAGGATGGAAAAATATCAGATGTTAAATTCGAAGGTGACGGTTGCTCAATAAGCATGGCTTCGGCGAGCATGTTGACTGATTTTATAAAGGGTAAAAGCCTTGAAGAAATAGAAGCAATGGGCGTCGATACAGTAAGGAGCCTTCTTAAAATAGATCCAGGGCCTGTAAGGCTTAAATGCGCAACGCTTCCATTAAGGACTCTCAAGGGAGCAGTCTTCTTATATGAGCATAAAAAGCCTGAAGGCCTATCAGATTTATAAATTAGAAGATACTACAACACGCTTATTATGGGCCCCTCTGCTCTCGTAAGATTCAAGCTTGATATTGCCCACCTCCTTTGTGTTAGCTACATGTGTGCCACCATCTAGCTGCATATCAAAGCCTTCTATATCGATTACCCTTATTGTATCAAGTTTCTTAAGGAGTTCATTTCCTGGGAGCGTCCTAGACAGATTTTGTATGCTTGCCGCCTCCTCTTTTGTAAGTATCTTCTGCACTACATTATGGCCCTCGTCCACTATTTCCTGGGCCTTTGCTATTATGTTTTCAGCCTTCTGCTTATCCATCATTGGCACATCAAAATCCATTCTGGCTTTATCTTGGTATATCTGCCCGCCGGTTACCTTTCCACCATAAAACTTCTCTACAACTCCATCAATAATGTGCAAAAGTGTATGGTGCCGCATATGTGCATATCGCCTTTCCCAGTTTATTTCTCCAGAAACTTTGCTACCTATTGGCAAATAAAAATCTCCATTAGTCAAGTGCAATATATCATCTCCATTTTTTCTAACTTCAATTACTTGAATCTCTATACCATTGAAATATAGCTTTCCTATATCGCATGGCTGCCCGCCCCCTGTGGGGTAGAATGCAGTTCTGTCTAGTACTACCCCATTCACTACAGACACAACCGTAGCGTCAAACCTTCTCATATATTGGTCTTGCCAATATAGCTTAATAGTCATGCAAACAACTCAGAGACTCTCTTATCATCACAAATCAGAAATACCTTGTCTCATCACGCTCCTCTTTTGGAAAAACAGCTATAAAACATTTGCCTATACAACTAGGAAATATATTGCAATTATTATAATTGCAGAAAATATGAGTTTTATCCCTATAGATTTTTCGCCGAACATAAAGCCCCCTCCAGAAACAGCGATAAGAACCTCTACCCCGTTCCTAAGTGGGGAGGCTATGCTTACAAAAGTGTTTACCAGCGCGAAATAGTATGTAGCCCTATAAATTATTGTAAGCCCGCTTACTAAAAATATAGGGGCCCAGAACTTCGATATGTTGTTAACTACCTCTTTCGGGCCGCCATACCGTATGCTTATATATGCTAGCATGTTTGCAGCTATAAAAAATTCTGCAATTATCAAATATGTAAAAGGTGGTACGCTGAATAATGTGTACTTCATCAGTATCGCAGACGCAGCCATTAGTACCAAATCTACAAACATAATATATACATACTTCAAACTTTTAAATGCTGATTTTTTGCTTTTTGTGCGGAACATGATTATGTATACAGACAGTATAATCACTGCGATGCTAAAATACCTTACTAGAGTAAGCTTTTCTGAAAGAAATACAAATGCAAATATAACAATTAGCAGCTGCGGCACAGAGCTGAATAACGGAGAGGCAATGCTGATATTGCTGTGCTTGTAAACCCTTGCAGTAAGTATGTAAGTGATTGTTGAAATCAGGCTTACCAAATATATAAGGCCAAGATCAATTGCACTTACTTTCATGCTTGTAAAAGGAAGAAAAATCAGCGAGAGCAAGGCAGTTATAATAGAGAAGCTTGCGGAGAAAGCAGTTGCATGTTCTTCTATAAGCGCCTTTTTTTCTACAAGGCTGGAAAAACCCATAATCGCTCCTGATAATAGAATTAATAAGTAAAGGTAGAGCATTCAAGCGCCTATCTGCTAATATTCTTTATCTGCGAATATAACTGCGAAGCAGCATTGTATGAGCTGGTAGAGTTTGTGTAAAGCCTATTTATGGTTTGCCATATCGCTTTAAGCTTGGTTACTCCTTCAGTATAATTCGAACCGGAGAGTATCCGTGCAACAACACTGTTATTTGCGTGGGTATTAGCCCAAGTTATGAAAGTGCTCTCGTTCATGTACTCCGTCACGTTATAGAAGCTTTCTGTAGCGCTTATGTTTATTGGTATTGTGGTATTTACTGTTTCAATTTTTTTTAGAGAATAAGCCTTGAATTGGTCGCTGGTGACGAATAGATAAACGAACGCAACAACTATCAAAAACGCTATTAATTTTTTTGCAGCGCTTCCGCCCTTTTTTGAAATTTAAACACCAAATTTCTTACGCATAGAAAGAATAAAATTCTATATATGTGCATAGTCCCGGCAGGATTCGAACCTGCGTAGCAGGGTCCAAAGCCCTGCGTCCTTGGCCACTAGACGACGGGACTGTCATACACTTGACTCTATAACTTAAATGTAAAAGGTTTATAATATTACATGAAAAGTATATTATGCTTCTTACGTATATGTGATAGCGATGCTTAAATTTAAGACAACAGCAGATGTAAAGGTCCCTACAGCCATAATAGACCAGGTTATAGGCCAAAAAAAGGCAGCTTCGATAATAAAAAAGGCGGCCAAGCAGAGGAGAAATGTACTTCTCATCGGCGAGCCGGGCACGGGCAAGACAATGCTTGCCCAGGCAATGGCAGAAATGCTTCCTGCAACTGAACTAGAGGATGTGCTGGTATACCGCAATCCGAATGATGAAAATCAACCATTAATAAAATCTGTAAAGACGTATCCTGAAGGCATGAAAGATGGTGTAGAGGGTCAGGGCAGGCTGATCCTGAAAGAAGAGAGGCTTAAGAATAGAATGAACATGAACAGGGGTACTTCATACGTTACTCCAATAATACTGTTTTTAGTGATAATACTATTTGCACTTTCCTTGACTAACTTATTCAGAGGGTACGAAACAATAGTATTGGCAGCATTGATACTCGGTATAATGATATTTGGCTCAATGCTGCTGTTTATGAGTGGATTTTCGCGCAGAATGCCAATACCTGGAATTTCAAATGAACAGAACGAACCAAAACTAATAGTGGACAATACTGGAATGAAACATGCGCCATTTATAGACGCAACAGGAGCAAAAGCTGGTGCACTTTTTGGTGATGTGAGGCATGATCCGCTGCAAACTGGCGGACTAGGCACACCAGCGCACCTTAGGGTAGAGAGTGGGGCCATACACAAGTCAAACAAAGGGGTTCTGTTTGTCGATGAAGTTTCAAGTTTGGTAATGCGGTCACAGCAAGAGCTGCTTACTGCAATGCAAGAGAAAAAATACCCGATAACTGGCCAGAGCGAGATGAGCTCTGGTGCCTTGGTAAAAACAGAGCCAGTGCCATCAGACTTCATACTCGTTGCAGCTGGGAATATACAGGACATACAGCATATGCATCCAGCGCTCCGCTCAAGGATACGCGGATACGGCTATGAGGTGTACATGGAATCTACAATGGAGGATAATGCCAAGAATCGAGATTCAATAATACAGTTTATAGCCCAAGAAGTTGTAAAAGATGGAAAGATACCACACTTTGACAGATCTGCAGTTGAGGAAATTATAGAAGAAGCAAAGAGGAGGGCAGGCAGGAAAGGAAGGCTTACCCTGGTTCTCCGCGATCTTGGAGGTCTAATACGAGCTGCAGGTGACCTAGCAATAGAGCGCAACAAGAAATTCGTAACAGCAAAAGAAGTAATAGATGCAAAACCGCTTTCATCCCCAATAGAGGCCCAAATAGTATCGCAACATATAGAAAATAGAAAAGATTACCGTGTATTCAATACAAGAGGTTTCTCAATAGGCAAGGTCAATGGCCTTGCGGTTGTCGGTGGCGGCTCAACATATGCAGGGCTTGTAATACCGATAGTTGCGGAAGTAACCCCGGCAAGCTCTAGGTCTGAGGGCAAATTTATACCAACAGGAAAACTTGGCAAAATAGCCACAGAAGCGGTAAAAAATGTAAGTGCAGTAATCAAAAAGCACATGGGCAAGGATGTTGCAAATTACGACATGCATGTACAATTCCTGCAGACATATGAAGGAATAGAAGGTGACAGCGCAAGCATATCAGTTGCAATAAGCATAATATCCGCAATGGAAAACTTGCCGGTAGATCAATCCATAGCTATGACTGGCTCGCTTTCGGTAAGGGGAGAGGTCCTGCCAGTAGGCGGAGTTACTAACAAGATAGAAGCTGCAATATCCGCAGGATTAAAAGGAGTTATAATACCGGCGAGCAATTCTGGTGATGTGTACCTAAGCAAGCAGAATCTAAAAAAGATAAAGCTCTACCCAGTTAAAACTCTAGAAGAAGTAATGAAATACGCTTTCAAACAGTCCAAGCGCAGGGATGAAATAATAACAGAGCTGAAGAAGAATAGGAAAGGTTGATTTTATGCAAAAAAAAGCAGAAGGTAAGCCTGTAGAGAAGCTTGAAGAGTTTGGGCGCAGCATACTTAATGATGTAAAAAATGGTTCTAATCCGCGTTTTATAACTGCTGTGCGTTCGCGCTCAAATGTAATATACAACGAAAAGGAAGGTTATCTGGCATTAGGCAATGCAAAGGAGGAGAGGAATTTTATAAATATAGCCCAAGCAAAAAGGTTCATGCAGACAACTGCAATAGCAGCAAAATGCCACCAGTTTATAAATGAAAACCTCCACACAACAATAAGGGGCCTGTTTTATCAGCTCAAGTACTCACTGGGCGATGATGTAGATGAAAATATATTCAACGAGCAGAGCGAATCAAATCCTTTAATAGAAGATCTTGAAGCTTCCCTAGGTGTGAAGAGGGAAGATCTTAATCTAAATGCAAACAGGAAAGGGGTCCTTGCTGGAAATATGAGGGTAATGGACAATTTCGGCGGTGAAAAGCTAGAAATAGATGCAAGCAAGCAGGGAAGGAGCGGCTGGGCAATACCGAGCGATGTGGACAACGACATACAATTCGTCGATGTAAAAGCAAAATATGTGCTTGTTATAGAAAAAGACGCGATTTGGCAGAGGCTTAATGAAGACGGCTACTGGAAAAGGGAAAATGCGATAATAATATCCCCGCAGGGGCAGGCTTCAAGGGGCGCACGGAGGCTCATACACAAGCTATCTGAAATGGGTCTTCCAATATACGTTTTCAATGACTGCGATGCATGGGGATGGTACATATACTGGACAATAAAGACAGGCAGCATGAACCTTGCTTATATAGGCAAAGACATAGCAACCCCGGAAGCAAAATTCATCGGAGTTACAATGTCAGATTTGGAAAGATACGATTTTCTAAAGAAGCTTACAATGAAAGCCAGCGAAATTGACATAAAGAGGGCGCAGGAAATGCTGTCCTATCCTTGGATAAGCAAGTATAAGGAGTGGTCTGATGAGCTCAAAAAGGTTCTTAAAACAAAGACAAAGCTTGAGCAGGACACATTGCAAGGGCCAAGGCTGTCGTTTGTTGGCGACTATCTGAGGGAAAAGATAAAGAACAAAGAATTTCTTCCATAAAGCTTATACTATAATTGCCGGGTGCACATCATTCATTCCTAGTTTTTTCAGCGTACCTTCGGGGTCATAATAATAATCGCGTACTACTTGGCTTATCTGCTTTGTGTCGCGGATGCCATATTTGTTCATGTTTTCAAGTATCGCTGCTCTGGTCGCCTCCTCTGCAAGTATGTCTGCTGGATTTATCCCAAGAATCTTTGATAGTGTATCGCGGTAAGTTACGCTCGGCAGTATCTTGGCAGCCTCGTGTGTTTTGTAGTCAAACTTGTAAAGGTCTGAAAGAAGTATCCTTGTTTCCATGCCGCT
>JAVZPY010000003.1:0-21537 GCA_038881415.1 Candidatus Micrarchaeaceae archaeon | reverse complement strand
GAACTGAGTACAATGAATCAGAATTGTTCTCAACTCTTTTTGAATGGGTAAATGGAACTGAGCATAGCTATTCGGCAGTGCAGAAAATACCGTCAAATATAACCGGACTTGATTTTAGCTTCCAGAATATAACAGCATGCGGCGTGGTTTACACTGCGCTTTCCGGAAACTTTGAAACTTGCAATAACAGACTAATATATATTTATTATAAAGCCCAATATGCGCCAGTAGGCAATCTTTACATCACTGACGTGTATAACAACGGTGAGCTGTTCCCTTTCACATCTGACGGCCAGGTAATAAAGCTTAACACATCAACTAATGTCATACAGGAGGCCGATGGTTCGGTCGCAACAATGCTTCTTTTCTACAACAATGTTGGATATGCGGCGCTCAACAACGCAAACATATCAATTATACACGGCACAGTTAGCTCGAACTTCACTTTGCCAAACGATGACCCTATAGGCTTAGGCCTGATTGACAATAACAGATATGCGTACGCACCTACAATAACAAGATATGGTGGCTATGGCTTAATTCTTATAAACATGAGCAATGGCGCAGTAACCCAGTTAAACCCTTCAGGCTTACCGGACTTCCCTGTTATAAATGTCAATAACCAGATTGCTGTTGGGCCTGGGGACAAGTTCATCTACATAGCCGGAACTGAAGGCCCGCAGTCCACCAGCCAATCAGAAGTTGCATTGCTTTCTACTGCAACAAATACTATAGTTCAGGATATGCCACTGCCCGGAACTAGCTCCCCAGTGCTTCTGATGTCACCGAATGAATCCAGCCTATACGCCTTCACCGCGCCAGATTACCTTTCAACAATAAACACATCCACAAACAAAATAATATCTACGAGCGTGATAAGCAACCTCTCTTCAAGCTTCGGGCCTATAGGCGCGACGGTTGAGCCTAACGACAGATACATATACTTAGTGGGAAGCGGAAGCAACAGGATAAACATACTAGACCTTCACTCAGATGAAATAGTCGCATCGGCTCCTGGTGGAATAGACCCTACTGGGATAATAATATCGCCAAATGGGGCATTCTTGTATTTGCCAAACCAGAAAGCAAATGAAGTAGTAATGGTATCTGCCTTAAATTACACTGTGCTCAATACTTACACAAACGTCGGAACAGGTCCCACTAATGGAGCCTTCCAATAAATTTGCTTGCAGTAGCGCCGCATAACAATTAAATAGGTTAGTCTTCAATCCAACAGTGTGGATTCTATGGAAGAATTCAGGGTGATTGAACACAAAAGCGACCCGGATGAGCAGAATAAGATGTTCGTAATAAAAGCGATAAACTTTGTTTCACCTACATACCTGACTATACTATCAACCAAGGACATAATTGTTGGAGAGAAGCTCCTTGTTGATGGAAATGAGGTATCCTATGGGAAGGAGGTAATAGGGAAAGTAGTAAGAAGGCAGGACGGCACTTCGGCCAAAATAAACACAGACTACGATATAAAGTACAATGGAGGCTATTCTAGGGATGGAAAGACGCTCTATATAGCCAGGGATCTACCAAAAGAACTTAATATCGACGGCAAGGTAGTCAATATACTTGAGAGTGTAGGCAGGCACCATGAGCTTCCAGAGAAATGGCTTTCAGATGACGCTTATGAGTACCCTTATGCGCATGAAACTGCAACTGGAATAGAAAAAGAGTATGTTGAATCGCTTGGGATAAAATGGGAGAGGTATGACGAAGAACTTGGGAAGCAGTTGCACATAGTATATGAAAAGAAGCTAGCAAAAAGCCCAAAGGACTTGGACCTTGCGCCATACTTATATGGGCATGACCAGGCAGCGCTTAAGGAAATACGGGAAAGCATGGAAATATAGGTGTTTGTATGGAGTGCATATTCTGCGAAATCGTGTATGGTGGCTTAAAGCATTACAAGATATATGAAGACAGGAACTACATAGGGATACTTGATATATTTCCAAACATAAAAGGGCAGTCTCTTGTTATACCGAAGAGACACATATCCAGCTATGCATTTGACCTTGATGATTTTACGCTGTCGGAATTCATGAGCTCAGTAAAAAGGGTTGCAAAGATACTTGAAAAAGGTTTAATGGTAAAAAGAGTGCATATGGTCCTTGAGGGCACAGAAGTAGACCATCTTCATGCGAAGCTTTACCCTGCAATAGGCTTTACAAATTCAAATATAGTGGTTTCCGGAGAGGAAAAATTCGAATCGTACCCTGGATATATAACTACCATGCATGGCCCTAAGGCCTCTGACACCGAATTGGAAAAGCTTAGGGATGAAATATTAAAAAAAGCTTCAATAACATAGCGTTATACGCTGGGCGCTTTGCTGTTTTTTTGCTTCTTTTCAGACATATACATATAGCATACCATTGAATAGGATAGCTTTGCGGCCAGAAAGTCAGGGGCTATAAACCCAGGTATTGGGCATAATTCAGTAACATCGAATCCCACTATTTTCCTACTTGAAAACACAGAATGCAGTATAGATTTAAGCTCTGCATAGCTCAGCCCATCTGGTTCAGGAGTGCCTACGCTAGGCATTTCTGAGGGGTCAAGAACATCAAGGTCCACAGTAACGTACACCTTATCTTTCAGCCGATTAAGTATTCTTTTTATTGCCCTGCTTATTCCAATCAAATGGATTTCATTGGAAAACATTATGTCCCCGCTGTACTTTGACATGCTGTCTGCGTCTATGCTCCTCACCCCAACGCTATAGCAAGAATCAACAAGCTCCCGAGCCCTCGCCATTATTGAAGCATGCGAATTCTTGGTCCCAAAAATTTCATCGCGTGAATCTGAATGTGCGTCAAGATGCAAAATGCTGAAATCAGGAGACTTTGATGCAAGTGCCCTAATAGACCCAAGCGATATGGTGTGCTCACCGCCTAAAAGAAATGGAATCTTGCCTTCATCTATCACTATGCTTACTTCCTTTTCTATCCTTGATATCATCCCAGTTGGGGAATTAAGGTCTGGCGCTATCGGCTCCATAGTAAATACAAAATTATCCGGTATGGTAATGCCAAGTTCATCGTTGTAAAGCTCCATATTTCTGCTTGCGTTTATTATTGCTGATGGACCCTCCCTGGCTCCAGACCTGTATGTGACAGTAGAATCATAGGGTATTGGAAATGCTGCAATTCTGGAAGAGGGGTAGTCTTGCTCCTCCAGCCCAAAAAGGTTATATGGCGGCATCTGGTTTAGTATATTCATAATACAGGATTCGACTTATAAATTTATAAACAATCCTAAACCTTGCTATATAATCTCTATTATGCGTGCAAAAATTTGATTTAAGTATACACGCAACTAAGCAGGTAAATTTAAAAGTGTTATGGGTAAAGTTACTATTAGTGATAAAATGGCAAAACGTGAGAATAACAGCCTCCGTTATGGAGCATTTGTCTTGGAACTGATAGCAAGCCTAATATTCATGGGATTGGCTTTCACGCAGTCAGGTAATTATAGCGCAGCAGGCTGGTCGGCCGCGGCCTTGTGGCTTCCATTGTTCTATTCCGCAGCGATAATAGGATCAGTAGCACTTTTCTTCATAAGCTTTGGCAGCTTGCTTATGCCACATGAGCACATGGCGCATGCAGCAGCTTGTGCTACAGTAGCTGCAGGCTTTTCGCTTGTTGCCTTGACATTTGGAAACCTTCCGATGTACATAGTTGCAATAGTTGCCTTCATATTGGGCATAATAGGTAGCGGATTGAACCACCCGATGTGAAGCATTTTTCTTTTTTTATTTCTATATTATTTTTGCCCCTGAGCTAGTAACTAGAACATCCTCCTCAAGCCTTACACCTCCAGTCCCAACAACGTATATTCCCGGTTCGTCGCTAAAAACCATGTTTTTAGCTAGTTTGTAGTTGCATGAAGGAGAAAGCGAAAACTTTGATTCATCATGCACATCTATTCCTATTGAATGGCCCAATGAGTGTATAAATTTTCCCGCATATTTTCCATTATACGCTGAGTTTATGATTTTCTCAGCAACAACATGGGCTTTTAATGCTGGAATTCCGGGCCTTATTATCTTTAGGGCTTCGCTTTGGGCAGTTGATACTGTTTCATACATCTCCTCAAAATTTTTGAATACTTTGCTTGATTTATCTGGCCTAAAGAAGTATGTGCGCGTCAAATCAGAACAATAATTGCCCCACTTTGCACCGGCATCTATCAATATGATGCTATTTGCTCTTAGCTTTGTATTGTCCGGGGAATGGTGCGGCAAGGCAGAGTTCTTGCCAAAGCACACTATTGTATCGAAAGACGGAGAAGAAGCTCCGCTGTCTAGCATAAATGAGTTAAACTTTGCTGCAAGTTTGCGCTCAGTAATGCCTTCAGAAAAAACTTCCTGTATTTGGTCAAATGCGCGCTTCGCTATAGTATTTGCCTTTTTAATTCTGGATATTTCGTAGCCATCTTTTACAGTCCTTATTTCTGAAAACTTTTTGCTGACATCAACCATCTTTTTAGGGTTACCTAGCTTTCTGATAGCTTTATAATATGAATATGGAAGAAACTTGGCATTAAACCCTACTGCCTTATTGTGCAAGGCTGAGCGAAGTTCAGCTGACATTTCCTTTATGCTGCCAACGCTTTTTACATTCATTATTTTTGGCGCATTTTCTAGGGCTATCTCACGCTCCAATTTGTTTACTAATAGCATCTCAGAGTCCTTGAATAGAAGCAGTATCGTGTCTTCGAAAACCCCACTTGAAAAGTCCGTCATATAAGTAAAATTGCTATCTTTTATTGAAGTATTCATAAGCACTATCACATCGAGATCCGAACCCCTGAACAGGGATTTCAGCCTTTTGCGGAGTAAACCATCAATTTCCATGCTTCCCTTTCTTTGTTAAATGATTTATGTGTTTCACACTAGCCAAAAAAGGTTATAAATGTGGGAATCGATAATAATTGTGATAAAATGCTCGGCGCAGAAGCTAGGAAAAACCTTATAAAAGAAATAGAAAGGGCAGCGCCAGCAGTAAAGCGTTCAGATATAGTCTATAGGCATATGAGAGATCCAGCCTTATTGCGCTATTATTACAGGGTAAAAATGATGCCAGTTACTGATAAATTAGAAATATCTGGCTCTTCGCCGACAGATATTTTTATAGGAAGGTTTGGGTATCCAAAAGTTTTCATAGGGCCTATGGTTCCACCAACTTTCGGGGATACATCAATATTAGGCACTCCGGAGAGATGGCGCAAGCTGTCAATACCGAGCATAGTGAGTTACAGGTCAAAACTTGTCAGGGGAATGCACCTGACAAGGATAGACAACGTTGAAAATGGCAGAATAGAGGAGATGGTAAGAGATTTGGCGATGTCAGAAAGACCTGCAGAAACAGAAATGAACTTTAACAAAAAACCTTTCATTAAATTAAGTTTTAATGATGAGGTACAGCCGTTTGGGCCCAGCGCGGTAATGAAGAGCATGGACTTATATAATGTTAAAGCAGATAGGAAGATAGAAAGGGCTTACAGCGATACAGATGCAAAAGCCTCCACAGCTATTATGGAGCTTTATGAGGGCAATATACCGGTTTCTAAAATACAACAAGTATTTTCTGCAGGTGCATTGGGTGTCGGCAAGGCTAGGAAATTTGTTCCTACAAGATGGAGCATTACGGCAGTAGATGATACAATATCAAAGAACCTTCTCAAAAAAGTAAAAGAATTTGATAGCTTGGATTCAATATACGCCTTTTACCATGTTTCATTGGATAACCGCTGGCTGATAGTTTTCATGCCAGGTAACTGGGAATATGAATCTGCTGAGGCATGGTATCCAAATACAGTATGGAATGAGAATGGGATTGACATATCAATCTACTCATCATACGAAGGCTATAACGGGAGGACTACTTATGCAGAGATAGGGGGCTGCTATTATGCCGCAAGGCTCGCAGTAGCAGAAAAGCTGACTGAAATGAAAGGCCAAGGCCGCGTAATTATACTTAGGGAAGTGCATGAGGGGTACTTAATGCCAGTCGGAGTGTGGAATGTTAGGGAACATGTGCGGGAGGCCCTTACAACTCCTCCTATTGTGCTTAATACAACAGAGGAGCTTTTCGAATTAATACAGGAAAAAATGGATATAACGCTTTCGGAGTGGATAAGGAATTGCAGGATACTGAGAGACATAAAGATGCAAAAAAGAATAAGCGATTACCTAATCAATAAGTAATGCTTATGCCTTTCTCACTCAATCTTACGCAGAGCTTTTCGGCTGCAATAATATGCGCAGAGTAGACTTCGACATTTTTTGAGTTACGCAATGACAGCACATAATGCTGCATTTTATACGCTTCTGCGGCAAAAGACATAGCCCCTTTCTGCTCGCATGGTATCTCTATCCCGAAGTCAACCAAGTAGACCGTTTTAATTCCGCCAAGTGCCTTTTCGGCCTTTTGCCTATCAGAAAAATCAGGCTCTATTTCTATGTCAACCATTATTTTATCCTGGCTTACATTGCCCTGGTTGCTTGCAGATTTTGCCGCTAAGTTTTGGGGTAAAAGCGGCTGATCTAGTGACCTTACAAATATAGAATCAGGTGTTTTTATTACCCCGCCAGACTTACTCACATAATTGAGGGCGAAAATTCGCCTTTCTAGATGCATAAGGGATGTGACCAAATTTTCTTTCTCTGATAAGGAGAAAACCAAATCTGCAGCAGCTTTTTCAGCCTCTGAAGGCGCTTGTTTGAAATACGCTTTTATTTGGCACATGTTTCTTATGCTTTGGTTTATCTCAGATATATTGTGTGCTATAAGCATTATGCCAACGCCCTTCTTCCTAAAATCCTGTATCCTGTTTTTAATGTCGCGAAGCGCTGCATCATTTTCTTTTGACCTGTCTCCGAATATTAGCTGTGACTCTTCAAGGCATATTAGCATACGCAATTTGTTTTCACCCATCTCGTCCATGGAGTCCACTATTGAATATAACTGATTTAGTATTAGCGCATACAAATACGGTGAACCGAGGGGGCCGGCAGAAGAAATATCGAATACTGCACCACTTTTAATTATATCAGTAAAATCAGTGTCACTTTTTGACCTAAACTGGGGCTTGCGCAGTATTAAACGAAGGTCTTCAATTGCTGAGTTAATATTCTCGCCATGCTTGGTGTATTTTATTCCGGTGTTAGTCCTTTTTCCATGAAGCTTTATTACTGAATCTTCAATCGAATTGTATACTTCGAGCGGATCCGGATTCGAATCTGATTTAAAACGCTCAAATGCATCCAACAGGCATTTCTCCAATGGCTTTTGGTATGGGCCAGCTGCGGAAGCGTGTGATATTACCATTGCTAGATTTTCGTAGAACTTTTCTATGGAGCAGCCGTTTGGGCATCTAAAAAAATTTATATTCAAACTGGATTGACCTGCATCAACCAGTCTGAATTTCTTGTTTTCTGCAAAAATGCGCCATTCTTTTGTAGGGGATATTATTACTATTTTAGTATTTGCAAATGCGTGCACCTTATCAAGAATACCCATAACCGCAGATGTTTTTCCTGTACCAGGCATTCCAGTCACTATGCAGCCCAAATTGAATGCAGTTGGATCTATATTTACTTTAATTCCAGATCTCACAACCCCATCGCGCATATACTCGCCGATTTCTATGCCATCATAAATTGCTGGCGGCGCGCTCTTGGTTACATAACTTATTGAAGCATAGGGCAGGGTAAAAAAGTTCTTAGAATACGCTATTCCAAATGGAAGCCCATCCCTTTTATCCAATAGATTAATTAGATTCGATGTTTCTGCTGGCTCCAGCACAAATTCATCGAGCACTGCAAAACGTGATTTTACATATTCATATGTGTATAAATCTGATACATTAAAGCAAAGATATACCTTATATGCAGGCCATCCATTTACAAGAGAGGATTCAAGTGACTCTATAGTAATTCGCAATAAATCCAATTCTTCGCGATAATTGTAATTTGCGGTATGGAAAGACTTGCTTACGCTGTGCCCCAGCATAGGACTGCTTATTGATGTCGTGCCCTTTTCTTCACTCTTGCTTAGTAATCTGCCAATTCGCAATTTTTTAGAGTTTATTTCTTCTATTCCTACCGGAACAAAAAATATTTCGATATACGATGAATCGAGGTATGAGAAAATATCGTAAAAGAACCCAATCGGTTTCGGCGAAGCATATACAGAGACAACTCTTTTGCTTTCGAAATTAGGTTTCTGCGGCTCTCCGGCTGCATGAGAAAGCAGTAGACCAGGAATTAATTTTTTAATTATTGAGACCTTTCTATCAGAGTCTGCAGAATAAAGTGTGAGCAGTGAAACACGTTTGGAGAAATCATGGGTTATGCAAAATGCAGAACTGCCTATTGCCATCATAACCGCTATTGGATCGAACCCGCCATTTGGGACAGCTTCTACTTTAAAACTAGCTGGTCTATTGTAATCCATTTACTAACACCACTGCAACTATCAACATTATAGATAAGGCTATTGCAAACACTATATGGCTCTTTTCCTGGTGATGAAGCGCATCTAAAGAGAAAATATTAGGCAGCAGTACCAATATTACAAATACTGGCAATAGTGGATAAATTGCCACTGCCCGTATTAACCCTAGATAGAGCAATTCGTACACTAATGCAAAAAATGAGGCTGCGATGCATATCGAGTAAACAATGCTATAGCGGCTTTTTTGTACGCCATAGAATCTCTTTACTATGTCAAACATGCAATAACACCACGTTATATATTATAACAAGCAAAAGCAGGAATGCGGCGCTTGCCTCAAGCCCACTTGTAGCCTTTTTTAGAGCAATATCGCTATCCCCAAAAATTGAATTGGACAACGCAGCAACAGCAATTGATATGGCTGATATTGCTATTGCAAAATTTGAAACAAAACTAATTATGTTCCGCACTTATAGCACCGCTTGCCAGCAAAAGAGCATCTTTTGGGTCGTATATGCATAATCGCATGATTTTTGGGGCAATCTGGTTTGCAATTTTAATGGAAGTATTTGCACAACCAAAAGCAACACAGCCATCTAACTGACCAGGCCCATAGTAGCAGATTTGTATGCCGCTGTCTTCTGCAGAATTGAGGATACATTCCCAAAGTTCGTCGGTGAGCCTTGGATAAAAATCATTAGAACCCTGTACTACAAGCTTTAGTTCTTGCAAGCTTATGCAATCTCTTTCAAAATTAGATCTACGATTTATCAAATTTATTCCATCCTCTATTGTCTTGCAATTTTCTGTGTATGAAGACCTTGGTGAATTATCTATGCCTCCAATGTAGAATTTAAGCTTTCTGCCATTTTGTATTGTTGATGGTATTAGCTTCATTGTTAAAAAGAACGACAAGCCCAAAATTGTATATGGCATATATATTATGCCGCCAAGGTAAAAAAATGACAACTTAAATAATGGATGTTCTTGTGAGCTAATAGTTACGGTATAGTAATTTACTGCATCTGGCGAATTGAATTTATAGAAACCTGAATTATTAGGATAGAGTTTAGTCACATAGCCATTATAGGATAGCTCTAAAATTCCATTTCCGATATTTGGTTTTGCTTCAAATGAAATCATATTGCCTTTATGAACAATGCCTGAGGGGCACGCGTAATAGCATTTTGCCAATACCCAACTATCTATCGATTCAAATAATGCAATCATTATAAATGACATAAGCCATAATATTATGACTCTTTTTAATTCACCCATATCAAGCGCCTCTTAGAACCTCAGCTTCTACCTGCGATAACCCAATTCTTTCTATGAGTTGCTTAACCCCGCCAGGACCTGTTACTGCATCTGATGCGAGCCATGAGTATATACGCCGCAAAATTGACAGCATCTCCTCATTTTTTATCTTCAAAACCTCTGCTGAATTCAGTGCTTCTGCCAACTTCTGCGAGAGAACAAAATTTGATTTCATCAATTCTGCATGAATTTCGGAACAAAAATCCCTATGTACCATATTAGGTTTAATTTCATTTTGCATCAAAAGCTCTACCATGTCCAAATATACAGAATTTACATCTGCAAACACAAATCCCTCGAGCAGCTTTATTACAGAAAGCACACAGACAAGCAATTGAAGCCGTATATGAAAAGGGTCCATATTTTGATTGTATTTGGCTGTGGCTCTAACTGAATCTCCAATATCAAGAAATATTTCTGGTGTCCCGCTTTCTCCACGTATCTTAAATTTTATAGATGTACCTTCACCAATTTTCTTTAACCAAGGCAAAGATAATAGTTTGTCTAAAACCGAGGCTTTGTCGTAGCTATTAACTAACCGAATTGAAACTGATGAAACAAGCTCTACAAGATTGCTCTTAGGCTTCATACTAAGACCTTTTCGATTTATAGGTGCCATATAAAAGGGCAATATCCGTATCGTTTACCCCTATCAGGCGCATTAACGCAACTATGGTAGCAAGCTGTATGCCTGATGCAAGCAGAGATTTCGACATCTTTGATATGTCTATATATTTGCCTTCCTCTGAAGATAATATCGCTGTGCTTATTATTTGCTCGCCTATTCCTAGCCTATGCGCAATAACTTTTATTTCTCTCTCACTGAACACTGCATCACCACCTAATGATCGTACGCGGTAAAATTTTGACTTTGTAGTGTCCATAACTTGGATGATAGTCTCGCACTTCACTCCGGGGCTTGGAAATGTTATTGAAGCGCATTCGCCCCTGCCCAATTCCTTTATTTTTGAATTTTCTATTTTTTCAAATAAGTGCATTGCTGATATAGACTCAAGATCTTCTGGGTTCTGCAGCCTGAATATAAATAAGCTAGAGGAATTTGCAACTATCTCATTTGTTATATCCCCGAACATCTGGCTTGCAGCGACTATTGAAAGTCCATATTTCCTTGCTTCACGGAAAACTGGCCCAAGCATTCCGTTTGCTCCGGTAAGCTTCCATGCTTCATCTATGAATATAAGACTGCGAACTTTATCGCAAAAACCCTGCCTCTTAAAATCCAATATAATTGACTCGAGTATTTTATTTGCAGCTACTTCTGCATCTTTTCCTTCCAGTTTTGAGAGATCAAAGCAAGTTATTTTGCCGCTAGGATAGCAACCACTGTGTGTTAATTCAGAGAACTTTGAACGCACTACTAAGCCACCTAGCTCTTCGGATAAGTCTGTATATTCCCCACTCCAATCAATAATTGACTGGCTTTCAGAACCTATTATAGAAGTGCATGCTACAATGGTTTTTATTAAATGGGTTTTTCCCGAACCGGTCATTCCAACTATAGCTACATGTGGATTTGGAGGATTGTTTAGATTAAGCCGAAGCAGGGAAGAATAATATTTTGTCCTGCCTAGCGGTATTCCACTGGAAGAAGATATTTTATTTGTGTCTTCAAAAGGCTGAAATATTGGAATCAGGCTTGCAAGTTTCCTAGAATCCGTAAATTTTAGCAGGTTGTTTCCAAATTCAATCATTCAAGCACCCCAATGCCCTCAAAGTTTCCATACCAGACAACATACGCGATCTGCAGGAGTACAAACTTTCAAACTGCCTCCTTGCAGCTTCCAGGCAGTAAACAGCTTCATGCTCAGAGTGTTCTTCATTGCTTGAGCTGGATATCGCAAAAATGTAGAATGATGCTTTGAATGGTGTCACGCCACTTGATATCTCATTTGCTATCTCCCTTAGTTTCTTTGCCTTTGTTTCAAGATATTTTGCTTCAACTCTCCATCTCTTAGAACTGCCCGGGATGCTTTTTAGCTTATTTTCTATTTTCGCAACTTTGAAGTCAAGCTCATCCTTTATATTCTTGAAATCTTGCGGTCTTAATTCCAACATTATCCTTATTGGAAGGCGAAGCTTGGAAAGCGCATCCTCTATATTAGGCACACTTGCGGCTTTTGGGTTTTCGAGTTCAGCACCAACAGCACAGCATACTTTTCCTTTTGAGTAGAAAAATGCAAAATTTCCGGTTTGGTATGCAAAAGAAGCATTCTTATAATGGCTTTCTTTTTCAATGCCATTGCTATGTAAAATCCTATCAAGAATGCCATTAAGAAAATTGTAAATAAACATTTTTCCACTTTAAAATATATCAAATTTTCCAAATGATATTTCTGAACCTAAGAGCCTAGCTAGCTCCCGCGTCGAAGTGATTGTAATCATCAAGCTTAGCAGAGGTATAAAGAATACTTCTGTTATCAAAACGGCTACTGCTGATATGAGAGATTCTACGAGCGATTCTATTGGAGCAATTGCGCTTTTTACCGCAGAGTATAGTCCATCTAAAATGCTAAAATTTGCTGATCCTATAACTGGCTGCACAGAATTTTGCATGCCGGTTAGTATGCTTCCAGAATATGATGAAACTGAATCAGATAGCTGAATTGGATTTATCGAATAGGATGATATCAATTCAGCGCCGAGCAGATAGGTAAGTGGGAAGACGGCATAAAATCCTATTGCCAAAGCAACAAGCATTCCACCAAGCCTCTTTGTAAAGTAAACGGTCCTTAGGATTAGACCTATCGGAAGCAGCACAGGTATTGCCACAGTGGAAGCAAAACGTATTATTATGCCCTGTACCTCGAGGCTTATCATCGCGAAAGTGAGGGCGCTTATTATATAATTGATTTGGCTTAGAAGCGGCTGCACAAAGCTTGCAAAGCCTATGCTTATGAATATACCGCTAAGCTTTATTGACCCAAGTACTGCAAGGATGCCGTATAGAATAGAAACTGGGGTTATTAAAGTTAATGCGCTGTCCATAAGCGAAGGGTATGGTTTTCCGTTAACATAGATTGGCGAGAGCCCTGCAGTATAAGCATATGCAAAGCACACTGCAGGATTTGGTGCACTTATGCCATAGCAAGTTGCACTTGCATTTGCACTGTAAAATACCTGATCTATTGCAGTGCTGATAAACCCAGAGCTGCTAAAAGCGAAGTATAACGAGGCTATTATTGCAGCCCCTATAAACGTTTGAACAAGCTCTTCGAAACCGAAGTCGCGTATGCGTTTGTTGTTTAATGCATAACCTAAGCCAAGAAGCATACCAAAAGAGCCTATCATCAAAGAAATGCTTGCTACAGCAATGGAGAACCCACTAAATATTGGCGTAGCCATTATACGCACTCAAGAGGAATTTGTGAAATTTGATAACAAGTGCGTAGAAGCTACAGCGAGGGATGTACTTGTAAAGCTAAGAACTGCCACTATTATAGCGCCTATTATTATGTTTACCGCAGTCGTATGGAAATTTGCGCGCTTGTCAGGAGGAAGCATCTGGCCAACTGCATAAAAAATTCCTGCAATTATGAAAAGCACGGCGCTGAGGGCTGGACCTACCTGATACAATACGCTTCTTACGTACTGCAGTTCTGACAATATTGAAAATATAGGAAATGCTACAGCAAGTAAGCACAACTCCAAGTTGGTATCTCTGTATAATGGATGAAATATCTTCCACAAACCCATTTTAGCACCTTATACTTAAGTATACTAATATTACCTTAAATAAATATTTAAATATTTGCATAAATCGTATTAAGCTTAATGGGCCAGCTTAAAGGCTAACGCCGCAAGTGAATTGAGCTAAAGCAAAATTAGAAAGTTAATACTGGGCCTGCTCATCAGACCTGGTATAATTTACAATTTCATTTTCTTTAAACCATATGCTTATCTCACGTTTGGCAGCCTCTGGACTGTCAGATGCATGTATCAGGTTCTTGACTGCCCTCTTGCTTCTGTCAGCCAATGAGTATGAATCACTAGAAAACTTTCCCCTTATAGACCCGGGGTCAGCCTTGCGTGGCTCTGTTGCGCCTGTAAGCTTTCTTACAATGTAGATTGCATCATTGCCCTCAAATACAAGTGCAATAACTGGGCCGCTTAAAAGGTAATCCAAAAGCTGCTGCCATACCCTCCTGCCTATTTCTACAGGCTCCTCTTTATTTTCTATGCCCTGGTCCTTATATGTCGCCTTTGCCTTCATTCCAATTTCGCGCATCCAGTTCTCATCTGGAGGATAATGCCTCTGTGCAACAGACCTATCTGGCCACACCATTTTCATTGCCACAACTTTAAGCCCAGTATCTTCTATTGTTGATATTATTTTTCCAACTAAAGAGCGGTAAATGCCATCTGGCTTTATCAGCACCAATGTTCTTTCCATCATAATATCTACCAATATCTGATTGCTTATTTAATAAAACGCAAGTTATAAAATTGTGAAAGTATAAGAGCTATAAGCGCACTGCTTCTTGGTGGTTGCATGATTCGCCAGCCTATAATATGCGTAATGGGCCATGTAGACCATGGCAAGACAACTTTACTGGATAGGATAAGAAACAGCGCAATAGCTGCAAAAGAAGCTGGAGGAATAACGCAACACATAGGGGCTAGCGAAGTCCCAATAGACGTGGTTAACAAAATATGCGGGCCAATAATGAGCAAAAGCAGCGCAAAAATGATCATACCTGGGCTGCTCTTTATTGATACTCCAGGGCATGAGGCTTTTACCAATCTTAGGCAGAGAGGCGGCAGCGTTGCAGATTTGGCGATATTGGTAATAGATATAACAAAGGGTTTTGAACCGCAAACAGTAGAAGCTATAGAAATACTCAAGCAGTACAAAACGCCGTTCATAGTAGCTGCAAACAAAGTTGACCTTATTGCTGGGTGGATAGTTTCAGGGTCGATGAGCATTGGTGAAGCACTTAAAAGGCAGAATTCTAAGGTGCTTTCAAGCCTTGATGAGAGGATTTTTTATTTCATCGGAAAACTTAGCGAATACGGCTTTTCGAGCGAGAGGTATGATAGGGTTTCGGATTTTACAAAGGAGCTGGCAATAATCCCGATCAGCGCGAAGAGCGGCGAAGGCATAGCAGAGCTGCTCATGCTAGTTGCAGGGTTGGCGCAGAAGTACATGGAAGCAAAGCTGAAAATAGAAGTTGGCGGGGCTGGCAGAGGCAGTATACTAGAAAAGAAAGAAGTGAAGGGTTTGGGAACTACAATCGACGTTATATTGTATGATGGATCGCTCAAAGTTAATGACACAATAGCATTCGCTACACCAGACGGGGTAATAACAACCAAGATAAGGGCTATGCTGAAACCTAAGCCGCTGCATGAGATAAGGGAGTCAACAAGCAAATTCTATTACGTTGAAAGGGTAGATGCTGCATCTGGAGTGAAAATAAGTGCAACGTCTCTTGAAAACGCATTGCCAGGTTCCCCAGTAGTGCAGGTGATTAGCGGTGAAGACTATACTAAGGAAATAAATGCGGAAATGAAAGAGGTGTTCAAGACAGACAAGGTTGGGGTGGTCATAAAAGCTGATACCATAGGCAGCGTTGAAGCTATATCAATGTTGCTTGGGGCGGAAGGTATGAAAGTAAGCAAAAAAGGGATCGGAAATGTTAACAGGAGGGATGTTATAGATGCATTTGCAATGAACTCGGTTGACAGGCTTTATGCTGTAGTACTGGCTTTTAACGTAGATATAGAGCAGGATGCAAAAGTTTTTGCAGATTCAAGCGGCATAAAGATAATAAAAAACAACATAATATACGGCATTGTAGATGAGTATAAAGAATTTGTGCAGGCGCAGCGCAGGGAAAGCCTTGCTGAGATAGAAAGGAGAATAACATTCCCGGGGTGCATAAGCGTGCTTCCAAATTCTTGCTTTAGGGCATCACATCCAGCAATTTTCGGCGTGGAAGTGCTCGATGGAAGGATAAAGCCAGGATACGTTATGATGACAGAAAATGGTGTGGTGGTAGGTAGGCTTAGGGGAATACAAAACGAGAAAAACCAGCTGGATGTGGCAAAGAAGGGAGATGCCGTTGCAGTTTCGATGGATGAACCCACTTTTGGAAGGCAAATCAAGGAGGGGCAGACCCTGTACACGCGCATTACTGACGCAGAGGAAAAACTGCTGGCAGGTGAGTACTCTTCGATGCTTACCGATGATGAAAAAAAGCTTTTGCACATTATAATTGACATAAAAAATAGATACCGCGAACAGCTGTAATAATTGTATAATAATAAAATTGTGCACATATCCTCTTTTTAAAGTTATATTGGATATTCTATTTGATGAGGAACATAAGAGTTGCAAAACTTGGATATGGCCCGCTTAAGGAGCAAGGGGTCGAGTACGTAGAGAGGAAGGGGAAAGGGCACCCAGATACGCTTATAGACGGAATAGCAGAAAGGTTTAGCGTCGAGCTCTCAAAAAGATACATTGATGAGTTTGGCGGCGTATTGCACCATAATGTAGACAAAGCACTAATAGTAGGCGGAGAATCAGACGTCCATTTTGGAAATTGCAGGATAACAAAGCCTATAGAAATAATATTGTCCGGCAGGGCATCAAGAGGCTCGAACGCCAACAGCATACCTGTAGAAGATATTGCGATAGAAGCTGCAAAATCATACCTGCGCGAGAATACGCGCTTCTTGGATATAGAGAATGAAGTTATTTACACTCCCAAAGTACTTCAGGGATCGAAAGACCTCAGCGCTCTTTATGAGAGAAGCGCAGACATACCTTTGGCTAATGACACGTCGTTTGGCGTGGGTTTTGCACCGCTTAGTGATACAGAAAAGGTTGTGCTAGAAATAGAAAAAAACCTGAATAGCCCCGAATTTAAAAGGTCTTACCCTGCAGTTGGGGAGGATATAAAAGTAATGGGTGTAAGGGACGGAAACAAAATATCTGTCACTATTGCGGCTGCAATGGTTGGCAACCTACTCAGTTCAAAAGAGGACTATGCAGCGGCGAAAGATAAGGTTTCAGAGGCGGCCATGTCTGTAGCGCGGAGAATAACAAAAATGGATACTGAGATTTTTGTGAATACTGGTGATGGCGACCAGAACTCGGGTTTCTATATAACAAAAAGCGGGCTTAGCTGCGAGAATGGGGATGATGGCGAAGTTGGGCGCGGAAATAGGGTAAATGGGCTCATAACGCCATTTAGGCACATGACTCTTGAAGCGGCTGCAGGCAAAAATCCGGTTAATCATGTTGGGAAAATATACAGCATAGCTGCAAATGAAATAGCCAATGACATTGTCAGCATCTATCCGCAGGTCATAGAATGCAACGTTTATATACTCTCGCAGATCGGAACCAAGATATCTGAACCAAAGCACCTGAATATAGAAGTGGCACTTGACACAGGGGTAAGCCTTGACACCCTCAGGAATAAGATATATGACATAGCAGATTCTTCCATGGAAAATCTTGGCTACCTAACTAGGGAAATCTTGGATGGAAAATACAACTTAGGCTACTGAGGCGCATGCAACTATGCGCTGATTTCTTTTCCTGTGTATGAGTCTATTCTCAGCATTTTTACAACGGTCCCTTTTCTAAGTGTTATCTCATAAACCTTGAGGTGCAGTTTTACTATTTTTACTATTATTGCGCTTGGCAATATCGAGGCAACAAGATCTTTTGCTTTGGCGCTTTTTTGCGGATTTATCACTGCGCCTCCATGCAATTGCCTCTCTTCGAGACCTGCTTCTTTGCTATTAAGCAATTCATACCATTTTCCGGGCTTTATTTTGTTCCCATGAATCTCCACTCTTCCGCTTGCTTTTAATGATGATATAAGTTTTTGCGTTTTTGCGCCTAAGCTTTCCTCAATTGAGCTTAATTTTATTGAACCATTTATTACTGCATCGGAAAGTATTTGAGAAGAAGCACTGTCCAGCCGCTGGCTTTTCAATTCAAAAGATCTGAACCCTTTAGAGCCTGGAGAAAGTATCTTATTGCCGAAAAGGATTAATTGCTTCTCAACGTATACGTTGCGCTTTCTTGTAGGGATGCGCAGAATTACTTGCGTGAGGCGGATATATTTAGGCTCTATTGACTCAACATTGAAACCTCTTGATATCAATGTTGATCTGGCAGCTCTACGCGCGTAAGAATTTGCATATTCGTACCCAAAACGCTCCTCGAA
Source organism: Candidatus Micrarchaeaceae archaeon (assembly GCA_038881415.1). GTDB lineage: Archaea > Micrarchaeota > Micrarchaeia > Micrarchaeales > Micrarchaeaceae > JAJZYW01. The sequence continues at coordinate 3,533 of JAVZPY010000003.1, read as the reverse complement.
CACAATTGCCCTTTCAGAAGGCGCGTGCTTAGCATAGGAAGGTTTGCCTATTGATGCTCTGAGCTCGCTTATTGCTTTGGAGAGGTCTTCCCCAGGCAGCTGGGCGAGCTCAGGCGTTGAGCTAATGTGCTCAACAGCCCTTTTCTTGATCTTTATTTTGCGTGGGGCCTCCAGCCCGAATGGCATAAACTCTCCAGTATGCAATGAGACAATTTCCTTCAGCTCATTCTTGTCCCCAAAGAGTATGCTTACCGCATTGACATCGTTCTCTATGCTAAGCCTGCCGATAAACCCGTATGAGCATTGCGCAAGAACATTTTTGCTTATGTTTGCGGGCCTCTGCGTAGCAACAAGTATGCCTAGGCCCCTCTTTCTTCCCCTTACGCTTATTTCTTCTACTATATTTAATTCCCCGCGCTTTACCTGTGGCGCAAACTTGTCAGCCTCCTCGATTATTGCAAGATATGGGCGGCGCACCTTATCCTCAATTTCGTACAGCTGTTGCAGGAATTTGTATACCTGGGCTACTTGGTCTGTCTGCTCAGACACATCAAGTATGATAGGTATACCAAGCATGCTTTTTTCTATTAGTGAGGCAAAGTCAACGTTAAACCCTACATCAGCGCTTGGATCATCTGAAACCCAAATTACTTCAAAGAGGCTCTTAAGAGACCGGTATTCTCCCTCAGTATCTATTATTGCAAAAGGAAGGTGCTGCTTTGCAAGCTCTTCTGCTATGACTCCCACCAAGAAAGATTTGCCAGAACCGCTCTGGCCTATAATGCAGCACCTTCCGGTAAGAACACTCTGTTCGCTTATTGAGAGGTCATCTGAAAGAGCAATCATTTAATACGCCACCATGGGTTCCGGCGTTAATGAAATACAATAGTAGGCTGCCTCTATATTGCTTTCTGCAGCGCGTGGGGCAACTGCGATGTTTCAGAAAACATGTATTGCCCACCATCTCATAAATTTCTTCATGCGCACCATTGTTGGGGACGTGTTTTTCTTTATGTCTTTTATCATGGCTTTGTATAGCACCTTTTCCTGTGGGTCTAACTTTCCTTCTTTTATAACTTCCTGCTTCTTCCCGTCAACTATCTGAGTCTCTGTTTTGCTTATTATGTCCTTCTTTACCATTGAGTACCATTCGTCAAGAGAGCTTCCAGCAGTATCCTTATCTTTGAGTATTGACATTATGTCTTTCATAGTGAGGTTTCTTTGCTTATTAAATTGGTATTCGTGAAGCAGAGGGCGCATGGCAGCCTTGTCGCAGATGCGCTTTATATCGGCAGGGCTATACCCAGAAGTTGCCCTTGAAAGCCTACCAAAATTCAACCTGCCGCGCTGCTTATTTCTTGTGTATAGCTCAAATGTTGCTTTTCTCTCTTTGTATGTTGGGGGCCTTATGTAAACGCTGTCGCCGAACCTTCCGCTCCTTTTTAATGCTGGGTCTATGTCCCATGGCTGATTTGTAGCGCCTATTACAAATATGCCTTCCGGATTCTCTTCCACACCGTTCATTTCCACTAGGAACTGGTTTACTGCAAGTCTAAGGGCTGATGATTCGCTGCCTTCTGCCCCGCCGCCCCTTTTTACTCCAAGTGCATCCAGCTCGTCAAAGAATATTATGCATGGAGTATTGCGGCGGGCCTGCTCAAATATTGCATGCAGGTTTTTCTCGGTATTGCCAGTATACATGTCAACTATCTGATTTATTCTAGCGATCAGCACATTTGCGCCAGATTCGCCGGCTATTGCATTTACAATATAAGTTTTCCCTACTCCAGGAGGCCCATATAGGAGTAGGCCCATTCCCAAATCTTTGCCATATTTTTTGAAAAGGTCAGGCCTTTGTATGGCAAGCACGACATTCTCTTTGAGGTACTTCTTTACTTTTTCAAGGCCCATCACCTTGTCGAAAGTCATATTCGATTTGTAGAATGGCAGCCTCTTTATCTGGCCGTCTTCGATTACTGTAGCTTGCTCGCTGAACTGCTTGCTGCCTTTCTTATCGCTAGCCTGTTGGGAAGGCTGCGGTTTTGGCGCCTCCATATGCAACATTGCATCGATTTTTTCAAGCCTGTTCTTTGCTTCAGCGTAATCAGGCTTTAATGAAAGCGACTTTTCATACCAGAATCTTGCATTTATTAGATCGTCGTTCGACTCTGCTATGTCACCCATTAGAAGCGGCGCATCGGGGCTTGTAGGTTGGAGTTCCATAACTTTCCTTAAATCGTTTTTTGCCTTGTCATACATGTGCAGCATTGTCTCATTAAGCGCCCTATTGAAATATGCATCTGCGTATTCTTCATCAAGGCTTATCGCCTTGGTGTACTGCTCTATTGCCTCTTCAAATTTGCTTTCTTCGAAAAGGCTGTTGCCGTGCCTCCACGCTTCCTTTGCTTCGCTGCTTACTACGTGCTGTTTGGCACCATCTGAAGGATTAGAGTCGCCTTTTGCCAACTTTAACACCTGCAATATGATAATAACTAAAAAATTAATATTTATTAGTTTGCTACTGAGATTTTGTTTAACATATACAGCAGGTTAAATGGTATAAAACCAGGCTTTATGATTACTGCAGTAGTATTCATATTCAGTATTGCAGGAACTTTTACTTTTTTCACTATTACTACATTTGAATAGTAACTTTGATTTTTATTTATGCTGACGCTAGTTTTTCCAAGTGGAACTATAGCATAATATATGCATGATGTAAGCTCTGTTTGCAGATAGGCATTTGTGATGTTTTTGTACGTAATATATGCGTATTTTTCAAATGTTTTTTTGTAGGCTTTATAGCCCGTATTGTTGTATGCTGCTATTGTAGCCTTGGAAAAATTCTGGTATGAATTGAATATGAAAAAATCAATACTACGATTTGCAGTAGCGCTTAGGGTTAGGCTGTAGGAACTTCCGATTGGACATACAGGAGCTACAAAATATGGGGGGCTTACTACCAACAATGCCTTCGAAGATGAATTGAATTCCTTTTGGACATTATAAGCATTTGAGATATTTTCATACTTTCCGGAATATTTTACCGCACCTACATATAAAGGTCTTGGCTTTGGAAACCCGGTAAAGTTAACTTCTTTTACCCTTCCAGGCACATTTATTGGGCCATAATTGAATGGGAGGAAGAAAAGTTGGATAAGCTTAGGCTTTCTGCTAAAATTAGCCAAATACACATATACATTATCTGAATATGGGGTACTGCCATTTTGTATTTCTGCTTGAAGCGGTTTTCCATATGAATAGAATGCCAGGTTAGACATATTTTGGTTTTCGTAAGCGGAAAAAACGCTTGCATTAAAGCTAAAATATATTCCTTTGCCACTTATTCCTGCATTGCTTATATTTACCTCAACGTATGGCAAACCGGACGACTGGATTGGCGTATATGAAGGCCATATCGGCAAAATAAGGAGCACAGCAGGGATTATTGCAATGTACGCTGCTTTAGAGGCGGCAAGCTTTTTGGCTTTGGCTATATGTTTTTCAAACTTGACCCCTGCATATGAAGCGTT
>JAVZPY010000002.1:0-26091 GCA_038881415.1 Candidatus Micrarchaeaceae archaeon | reverse complement strand
CCTGCGCCGAATGCGGACATTATTGCATATATTATTGCAAATCCCACTGCAAATATTAGGAAAACTGTTAGGTACATCTTGCCAATTAAGCCGTAGCTGTCGCCCAACCGAATCACTCCATATAATAGTAATAGGTAAGGATAAATACTTTTTTAGAGAAGCTTTACCGGTATACAGATGGCGACCAGAGAGTTGGAAGCTAATTTCGCGAGCGCTGGCACTCTTGACCTACAAAAGCTTGTTAGAGAGGCCACATGGAGGGAGCTGCTTGTAAGCCTTGTAGAGACAAACCAAATAGACCCGTGGGACATAGACATATCAAAGCTTGTTGAAGGCTATCTGTCGGCAATAAAGAGCATGAAGCTGATGGATCTGCGCATGCCGGCAAATTTCTCCCTTGCCGCTGCAATACTGCTTAAGATGAAGAGCGAGCGCGTCAATATATTTGATGAAAGGGGCGAGGCTGAGGATGTGCAGGAAGACCAGATACAGCAAAGGCCGCAGGTTGATGTACCTGAGTTGGTCTCAAAAGCAAGGATTAAGCCTTCCAGGAAAGTGACCCTTGCAGAGCTAATGGATGCTCTTGAAGAGGCTATGAAGCTGGAGAAGAAAAGTATGTCAGTAAGCAGGGCCGAAGTCCCGGTCAAGCTGGAATTGGATAAGGAGGATATAGACAAAAAGATAAATGGGGCTATGGACCTCATAAGGAGAAACGCAGATTCTGAAGGTTTGGTAGTTCTGGGCTCACTTGCAAAGCTTTACGGCAGCATGCAGGAAATGCTTTTCAGCCTTTTCATACCGATACTGTTTCTGGCTTCGCGCGGGGAAATAGGAATACTGCAGGAGGAGTTTTTCGGTGATATTTTCATAAAAATACTTGGCGGTGCTTGATTTGGCAGGCGGCGACTCTGAATACAAAAATCTGATAGAAGCTGTTCTATTTGTGGCAGGAAGGGCAATGAGCGTTGAGGAGATAGCTGCGGCGATTGGAATAAGCTCGATAGGTTCGGTGAAGTCGCTCATAAATTCACTTGCTGAAGATTACAACAACTCCGGGCGGGCACTTTTCATAGACAAGATATCCGACTCTTATGCTATGGCAGTCAGGGAGCCTTATGCCAGCAGGGTAAGCGGGCTTGCCGGCTCGCCCGACATAACAAAAGGTTCTCTAAGGGTTCTGGCTTATGTAAGCAGGAATGAGCCAATTATGCAGAGTGCCCTTGTAAAGGTTTTCGGCAGCGGAGTATATGACCATGTGAAGGAGCTTGTGGAGAAGGGCTTTCTGCAGAGCTCCAAGGCAGGACGGTCAAAGAGGCTTGAGACTACAAAGAAGTTCAGGGAGTATTTTAACCTGTCAAAATAATCAGTATTTGGGGCTTGACTCACTTCTGCCTTCTTTTGCATTGCAGTACAGTGCCATTACAAAAAGCAATGAAGAAAGCCGGTTGAAGTATTTTACCATTTCAGCGTCGATTTTGTATTTCTTCGATGCTTCAACTATAGAGATTTCTGCGCTGCGCGCGAGAGACCTTGCATAATGGAGCATTGAACTTATCTCTGTGCCGCCTGGCAAGACAAAGCTTTTTAGCTCTGGCAAACCTTTCCCATACTCATTTATTGCTTTCTCAAAAGATTTCACATCAGATTCTGATAGCTTCCTTTTGGGGGAATACATAGAGTCAAGCGCCGAAGCAATCTGCGCTCCTGCTACAAAGAGGTCCTCTTGTACTTTTGACAGGGTTTTTGATAAGTTTTCGTCTTCGGATTTTGATAGTATAATCCCTATATAGCTGTTAAGCTTGTCTATCTCATTTGCAGCTTTTGTATAACTGTCGGCCTTTGATACCTTTACCCTGCCAACAAACGTGTCGCCACTGTCGCCTATTCCAGTATAGAACTTTGTCAAGCACTCACAAATAAATATGATTCTGTTATATATTAAAACACTGCTTTTGGGCCTGTAGTCGAGTGGCAAGACGTCCGCTTCACACGCGGGAGATCCGGAGTTCAATTCTCCGCGGGCCCACTGGCCTATTGGTCTTATTGCCTAAATGGTTGCATAAAAGTGCAGTAAACGAAACTTTTTTTATTTTAAGGCCTGTGTTAATTGCATGCCAAAAATGTTAGTAGTAAGCGATTTGCATTACCCTACGCCATACAGCTCAAGGCTTTGGGGCATTATAAAGGAGGAGAAGCCGAACGCAATTGTGCTGCTTGGTGACGTAATAGACAACACGGGCAGTGGTAAAAGCGTAATAAGCCTGTACAGGGAGTTTATAGGGAAATACAGAAGAAACTTCCCTCTCAATAAGAGCGCAATAATACTTGGAGACAACGATGGCAGGCTTCCAGATTACAGCGAAAATGCAGAAGCTGCAGGCTTTCTGATGGAGCTTGGCTTGCTAAACCGCGACCCATTCACTTACAGGTACAAGAATATGTTTTTCTTCCATGGCAACATTGAGGACTCATTTATAAAAGAGAGAATTGGCTACCTAGCAGGAAAAGTCGCAGTCAAAATCAGCAAGAAGCTAATGCCGTACCTCTTAGTAAAGATAGTAAGGTACAAGTTTGCTCTAGGAAGCGGCATAATACCATTTTTGGGCCACCTGCACTACCTTGGCATTGCAGGGGGAGGGGTTATGTGCGGCACTCTTCACAGGCGCAAGATACTGTATGGGAGGGATAGCTCGCTTGGTTATGTTACAATAGCTTATGGCAATGGAAGAATTTCAATGGGAAACATAAAGCTGATAAAGCTTGGCGGCAGAAATAATCAGCAGCTATAATGCTGCCCAGGCTTAAGACTGATCACCCCTTATCAGTCCCTTTACTCTTTCTATTTTGCCGACTATCCTGTCCACCTCATCTTTTTCTTTTGCAGTTGCTATTGAGCTATCAAGGTTTTTTACGCTTTTCTCTATAGAGTCCAGGAATTCCAGCCATTCTGCAGACTCCTCCTTTATCACATCTATGAAAATCTTGTCATCGGATAGCAAATCGAGTATTTTTAGAATCTCCTGGTTCTCTTTCACGTCTTCACGCCTGCTTATGCGCTTGACTATGTGGCCCCTAAGCCTGCCGATCTCGGAAGAGCTTATGCCGCTGTTCGCGTCTGACATGCCTTTGCTTTCCTTTACAAGGTCCTCCAGACCTAGCCGCAGCTTCTGAAAAAGCTCCCCTACCTTAAGCTTGCTTAACATTTCTGACATAATACTTACCGCGTTTACCTTTAACTCAGCGAGCGGGAGTCCCCTTGACTTGGCGAGAGGATGAAAGCTAGCAAAGGCTTATAGAGATAACCTGCGAAAAATAAATAAGGACTTGTGTAAAATAAAGTGGCATTATGTCCAATGCAGAAAAGATCAGCAGAATACGCGAGAAAGGCGAGGCAACAAGTGCAAAGAGGAAATATCAGACTGCAAAAGTATATGAAATAAAATTTGATAAAAGCAAAATCTCAAAACAAAGATCTGATGGATTTCAAAGCAATCGGAATACATTCAACATGTGAAAGCAAGCATTGCCTTTGAAGCGGGAAGCTCAAAAGTTGCGGATGGGGGCTTCCGCCACATCTGCAAGGCGGGGCAGTTCACTGGTGTTAGCAAATGAAGCTATATAATACACTTTCGAGGAAAATTGAGGAATTTGTGCCTATGCATGGCAATAAAGTGAAAATGTTTGTCTGCGGCCAGACAGTATACGACGATGCCCACCTTGGCCATGCAAAGGTCTACATTAACTTCGATATAATGGCATCATGGCTGCGCAGATCAGGCTACGACTTGGAGTATGTGCAAAATATAACAGACGTGGAAGACAAGATAATAGCAAGGGCAAAAGAGCGTGGCGTATCGCCGCAAAGCCTTGCAAAACATTTTGAAGAAAGGTTTATGGAGGATATGGAAGCAATAAATGTGCGGAAGAACGTAGACAGATATATGCGCTCAAGCGACTACATAGACGCTGTACGCTTTCAAATACAGCTTCTTCTAGATAAAGGTTATGCTTATGAGTTGGATGGTGACATATATTACGATGTTTTAAAATTCAAGGATTATACAAAGATTTCAGGTATGAAATTGGAAGACCTATCAAAGCACAGAATAGAGCCCAAAGAAGGAAAGCGCAATCCTTATGATTTTGCCCTTTGGAAGGCTGCAAAAGAAGGCGAACCTTCATGGGATATCCAACTTAAAATTGGAAATGAAATAAAAAAATTTTCCGGAAGACCTGGCTGGCACATAGAAGATACTGCAATGACATACTCTGTCTTCGGCCCCCAGTATGATATACATGGGGGTGCCTTGGAACTTTTGTTTCCGCATCATTCAAATGAAATAGCTCAGGCCGAGGCGGCATTCGGTAAGAAACCCTTTGTCAAATATTGGGTGCATGTTGGAGTACTTACTGTCAACGGGGTAAAAATGAGCAAGAGCCTTAAAAACTTTATAACTATAAGGGAAGTGCTGCGCAAGTATGATGCAGAAGTATTGAGGCTGTTCTTTGCAATGTCGCATTACCGAACAGAAGTTGACTTCGAAATGCAAATGCTTGAAAGTACAAGGAAACAGCTCAATGATATGTATTCTGCGCTTTCTATATTATTCAATTATAAAGCAAAGCATAATGGCGAAGGGCAACTGCTTCAAGATGTGAAAGCAAGGTACGCAGGCTTCAAAACGGCTATGGACTCCGATTTCAATACGCCAGAGGCCATTTCACATATGGTTGCCGCTCTTAATTCTGTAAAAGCTGAAATAAAAGAGGGCTCTGAAATTAGCGCAGCTGAAAAATCTGAAATACTTAGCATTCTGCTTGACATGGGTTCGGTCTTCGGCGTACTTCTAAAAGAATCATATAAGCGCGATTTGCCAGGCGCTGCCGCAAAGCTAATAAAAGACCGAGAAGTACTTAGATCAAAGGGCAATTACAAAGAGTCTGACAGGTTGCGCAGCGCTTTGGAAAAGGATTACGGTATTGTACTAGAGGACACAAGCAATGGAACGATATGGTGTTATAAAGAGTTTTTATAACTAGCTGCGCCCTCTAATCAACACATACAACGCAATTACTACAACCACTATTACAACAACTATAATTATTAGGTACAAATCAATCGGAGAAGGTGTGATAAAAGATTGAGATATTGTGCTTGATACTGTGCCTGGCACAGTTGTAGTTGGCGCAGTTGTTCTCGGGATAGTAGTCGTCGGAGCTGTTGAAGTAGTAGCATTAGTTACTGGCTTTATTGTGGTTGTTGTAATCGGTTTTGTTGTAGGAAGCACTGTTAAGTATAATACCGCTATTCCATGGTTTGATGGGTCTGCGCCTACTGAACCTATCGGTACAGTATAATTGCCGGGCGTAGCATTGTATAAAATTTTCACGTATAAGGTTCCATTAAAAGGGGGAACCCCAGCTGCAGGATCAAGCCCAGTATATATACCATTTGAAGTTAAGGCTGTAGATGAGCCTATTCCAAGGTAAGTCTCTCCTGCAGTTCCATTGTAAAGGGTAACAGTATACCCAAATATTTCGGAGCTGTTGAGATACATTGAAGCGTGTGTATTATTTAGGTGTATTGTTGCAACTCCAGTTGATGAAGCTTGTGCAGCCGTAGGCAAAGCAAAGGCTACAATAAATGTTGCCGCTATTAAAATAAGCCTTTCAAGCATAGATTTGTTATCACACTGCATGGAATCACAATTATAAATTATCTAAAAGTATTAAAATCTATCCAAATAAAGCGGAGTTCCAACCACATCAGCTAAAAGCAAATCAACATGCTCAGTCTTTTTTCTCAAGTAATTTTTTACCTAGTTCTGCACGGTTTTCTATGCTCCTTTCTATATCTTTCTTTTCTTCTGGGGTGAGCACCCTCTCCAGTATATATTTAGAATAGCCTACCGATATCTGTGAAATGTCAAGGAGCAGACCCTGCAACTCCGAGATTTTGAACTCTACTGTTTTTTCTGGCTTTACTATTTCTATGCCTGCAGGTGCATAATTGAAAACAATATTGACAAGCGCAGTAAAATTCTCTGTAAGTATAGTAACGCGCGAATTTGTTATGTAGGCTCCATGGTTCTCTATGGGCTCTTCTATCGCGCCATAGCAGTAAACTACCCCTTTTTCCTTAAGAAGCCTGTTATTTATGAGGTCCACCATAAGCGGCTTAAGCTTATCCTTCTCTTTATGCTGCATGTCAAAATACAGCTTTGCCAGTACTCCTCCATTTCTCACGTGCTCTTCAGTTACTATATCAACTTCAGACTTTTTCAACAAATCAATCACACCTGTTTGCGGATATATATTGCTGCAAAAGCTTAGTAAAGCTATCCAATTACATTTATCGCGTCTTCTATATTCAAGATTGACTCTTTTCCGCTTATGAGATCTTTTAATTTTACATTCTCATCCTTCTCTTCAGCATCTCCTACTATAATTGCGAACCTTATATTCAGTGCATTTGCATAATCCAACTGGTTTGCTATATTCCTGTTTGAGACGTTAAGCTCTGTATTTATTCCACTATCCCTTAACTTCTTAGCGATTTTGAGCGCGTATTTGAAGTTTGACTGCTTTATTGTGCAAACAATGCATCTTGCATATGTAAACCTCTTTGAATTTGAGAATTCTAGAACATCCAGTATTCTGTCTACCCCAAGTGCAACTCCAGTTGCATTCACACTCCTGCCGCAATACATGCCTATTAGATTGTCGTATCTTCCGCCCCCGCCAACTGCGCTTTTTATGTCCTCCCGTTTAACCCAAAATTCAAATGCGGTAGAGGTATAGTAATCTATGCCGCGCACAGTAGTAAAGTCAACCTCTACCTTCCCATCGACATGATACTCTTTGAGCAAGTCAAGCAGCTGCCCGAACTGTTTGCCTGTTGTTTCATCTATTGCACTAGATACAAAGCCCTCTTTTTCTTCATTGCTGGTTCCGGCAGAAAAAAGAGCCATCAGCCTCCCTGTGCTCTCTTTGCCAATCTCATTCTGTAGCATAGCCTCAACTCCATCTTTGCCTATTTTATCCATTTTATCTATCGCGTGAAGCGCAGCATTCCGCTTGTCGGAGGCTATGCCTGCCTTTGACATTGCAATATCCAGTATTCTCCTATCATTTATGTGCACTACGTGATTTAGTCCTAGTGCCTTGAGTGCGCTGGACCCAGCAGCTATTATCTCAGCATCAGCATATACATTCTCGCCGCCGAGTATATCTATATCTGCTTGCATAATCTCTCTATATCTAAGCTTTTGTGGCTCTTCCTTCCTCCAGCTCTTCCCAATAGAATACCTTTTGAAAGGCAAAGGCAGCGATCGGTTGTTTGCAAAAAACCTTGCTAGCGATACAGTTTTGTCGTATCTAAGCCCAAGTTCGCCTCCCTCTATCTCATATATGAGTTTGCCCTCCTCGCCTATAACGTTTTTGGCCTTAAGTATCTCAAGCCTCTCAAGCATTGGCGTGTCTATAGTGCAGAAGCCAAACCGCCTAAAAGTATCCGCTATTTTTGATATAACTTCCTCTGCCATTATGGCTTCATTTGGCATAAGGTCCCTGAAGCCTTTAGGCGGGTTCAGCTCCATAGAAGTCAGCCTATGTTGCTTTCTATCCACCGTTTTAGAGTTGCTTTAGGCACTGCGCCTACTTGTGTGGCCTTGAGCTTTCCATCCTTAATAAGCAGGGTAGTAGGTATGCTCATAATGCCGTATTTCTCATCTATTTTCTGGTTGGCGTCAGCATCAACCTTAACAAACTTTATCTTACCTTCATACTCTTTTGAAGTTTCCTCAACAATAGGGGAATACATCCTGCAAGGCCCGCACCAAGTTGCCCATACATCCACTACTACTGGCAATTTTGACTTCAATACCTCCTCTTCAAATTTGTCTTCATTCACATCTATTACTGTCATTTTATCACTTCTAAGTGTAAGATATAATAAAAATGAAAATAAGCAATAATTTTATGTTCTAAATAATATAAATAATTATTGTGCCAAAGATATATAGCGGTAGCGCTTTTGTTGCAATCTGCAGTTACGTTTAAATAAATTCGAAAATAAAGCAGGATAATGATGAAAACATTTACCGAGCGCTCCGCGCAGTGAGGATGATCTTGAGTGCTGATGACACATGGCAAAAATACCAAATTCAGTAATAAAGGAAATAGCAAAGTCCTCAGGAATGAAGATAAGCAATGATGCAGCTACAAAAATCGCAAAAATACTTGAAGATAAGGCTATGGAAATTGCAAACTTTGCAGTAGGGAAGGCGAAATCAAAGAAGCGCAATACTGTGCTTGCAGAGGATGTAGATGCATACAGGTTGAGCAAACATGCCAGATGAAGAGCAAGCAATACTATACATGTCAAGCAGCTCTGCAGCGCGCGTAGACTACCGCAGCCCTTCAAAAACTTTTTTCTGCGAAATAGAAAGGGTTGATGGAGGCGTGCTACAGACTTTCTTTGACGGAAGCGGTGCAGTTGTACGCAGGAACCCACTTCCAATCTCAACTGACATTGCCGCGGAATCAGAACGCCTGGCAAAAAGCTTTGGTTGCCCTGTAGTAAGAAAAGAATACTCAAAAGTATTGCTTGACAAACCCTGCCCAAAATGTTATTCGTCTCCGCTTGCAGAGCAGCCTGGTCCAAAAATGGTAATGCCAATATACATATGCAAGCATTGCGGTTCAAAGTCCTTTTTCCTTACTGACCAGTATCTGATACAGCTAGTTTCTGAGAATAAGAGTTCATTTAGCGAAAGCGAGAGGGCCGAACTCTCTAGCAGTCCAGATGCATTTTTTGCAGAATTGAGAGAGTATATAATAAGAATATTTGCATCAAAAAAGATAATTGCTATTAAATAGATGGTAGAATGATGCTTTCAGAGCTCTACGGCAAGCAAATAATAACTAATGAAGGCAAAAAGCTTGGCTTTGTGGAAGAAATTGTGCTTAACGTTGAAGATTGGGAAATATCAGATCTGCTTCTGGTAAAAATAGACGACCTTGCAAAGGCAAAGCCCAGTGCTTCATATCTTTCCAAAAATAGCGTAAGCTACAAGTCTGTTAAGAGCGTATCTCAAACAATAATAGTTGGATCGCAGCAGAAATCAGTCAGTTGATACTTCCCTTGCTATATTTGGCCTTTCTTTTACCAGTATCCTGCAACCGCAGTAGGGACACCTTACAAACCCCTCTATCTTCTGTACCTTTCTGCCACATTGCGTGCATTTGTAAGACATAAAAACTTACCCCATAATATTCTTGTTGCCATTAAGCCATTTTACAAAAGCTTTATGCAAATTTGACTTGCTTGTGTCTATAACCCTAACATTCAGTGAGCCTTGGTACTGCGAATCCTCTAGTGTTACAATAGGCATGTATTCGCCCATCTCTACATAATGTACTTCAGCCCAATGAACCCTACCTTCAATATACTCCTTTATAGTGTCTTCCGAAACCGGTATAGAAGAGAAACTGAACAGTATTCCATCGCACCAATATAGCGGCATATTACCAGAAGGCGTTACACGCTCCCTTATCAGATCTCCAAAATCTACGTTAACTATTTCATGTATTATAAGCTCTTTTATTGGAGAGAAAACTACGTTTACCATATAAAGTTTACCTCTTGTTTGCAGCTTCAATCAGCCTGTTAGCCGCTTCGCCTGCTGGGGTGCTAAATTGGTATGCTCCTCCAGCATATACGCTGCCGCAATGCCTGCACTCCCATATTCCAGTGCCCTTTCTTTTCACAGCAGTTGCGCCACACGAAGGGCATCTGTAGGCTGCACTTTTTTCCTTTTTCACAGCATAATACCTTTTTCTTATCCTTGCGCCATATTTTACGCTGAAATTTACCATTCAATCACTCGTTTGCCTTTTCTATTAATCCCTTCAATTCTTTATACTTTTCTAATGAAACGTCAATCATCTCGTCAATTTCCCTTATTGTCAGCCCGCCGCTCAGCCCCTTTTGCATTGCCTTAACAGAGCTTCCATCTGTTGCAACAGTAAACCTGCATTCTGCAACGCTCTCCTCATATTTGTTCATGTCAAGAAGCAGAGAGCTGCCTATTTTACCAAATGTTGTGGAAGCTATTATCTTATCAATCTTCAGCCTTCCAGAGCGTTCCTCCCTGATAACTTTGCCATTTTCATATTTTGGTATATGCGTGTCAATTAGCGCTGTCATTGCTGCCAACTGGCTTGCGTCAAAAAGGTTCCCTGCATAATTAAGCACATAAACATCCACAAATACGCTCCAGCATTTGCCCTCCTCTATAAGCAGGCTTTGCAGGTCTACGGCTGGGCCGGCGCGTATTCCTCTATCAACTACCCTTGCAAGCTCTATCGATTCAGGGCTTGGTGGCCCGGTCTCGTAATCAGCAGATGCCATTGGAAGCAGCTCAGCATTCATTATAAGGTTCCCTTGGTCAGGCGTGTCTTCCATGGGCTCCTCAACCATCAGCTTTACTCCAGCAAGTACCCTCGTATTGCCTATGTCTACCTGTGCAGAGCCCTCCGCATGCTGTATCACACTTTTCTTTATTGTTATTTTTCTGAATTCATGCAAACCGCGCATGTCCTCTCTCACGCCTTTGTCAAGCAGTTCCTTAGCATAGTTGCCCCTTAGCGTTTCTAGCACTCCCATATTACTCACCGTTTTCATATAGTCTCTTCAATGCATCTCTCTGAGCTTTGCTTATTGTCTTTCCAGCCTCCAAAACCATTTTTATTGCCTCGTCCACCTGTTCTCTTGTAAGCCCACCATCCATTTGGAGAAGCAGTACATTCCCATTTCTTGGCGAAATCGCCATTGGCATATCCGCATCAGAGTAGTTGTCTTCAAGCATATTCACGTCTAAAACTACGTGCTCGCCTATCCTGCCAGCAGATACTGCATAAACTATGTCGCGCATGTGTATGCCAGCGTTTGCAAGTGCAACAGAGGCAGCAGTGATGCCAGCAGCCCTTGTACCCCCATCACTCTGCAGTATCTCGATAAATATGTCAATTTCACCTCCAGGAAATTCATTTAGCAGTATAACGTTCTCAAATACCTCCTTAGTGACTTTAGAAATTTCGGTTGCCCTCCTGTTCGGCCCGCTTCTTCCATGGTCAGACAGACCCGAAAACGGAGCCATAGAATACCTGCATTTTATTATTGCTTTTGACGGGTCGGCAAAATGCTTTGGCGTAGCCTCTTTTGGCCCATATATCGCTGCAAGCACTTTGTTATTGCCCCATTCTAAATATGCAGAACCGTCTGCATTTTTTAGCACTCCTGCCTCTATCCTAATAGGCCTTAGTTCGTCGAAGGCCCGCCCGTCAAGCCTCTTCCCATGCTTGATCAGTTCAGGCCTGTTAGTCAATGATGCCATGCTTCCACCAGTCTAATCTACTATACCTTTTTCAAGCATTTCTCTTATCCTATCGGTAAGCCCGTGCGTATGGGCTTCGAGCTCCACCTTTTGAAGCGCTGCAATTGCAAGTGCGACATTGCCGCCATCAATCCAAACCATACCATTACGCCCTACTACTATTTTGCACCGTGTCAGCTTTGATATTTGGTTTACCATTGTATTTGATTTGCCTATTACTCTTGGCACCTTAGTGGGTTTTACGTTTATTATTATGCCTCCTGGCAGAGGCGTAGGGAAGGCAAGTATGACATCCTTTCTGTTCTCCACATTCTTAACTGTTGCCTCTACTGCATCTCCTGGCGCAAACTTTTCCGACCTAGAATCTTTTCCGTATAGGATTATTCCCTTTCCGAAGAAAGATAAGTCAACAATGCTCATGTTGCCTTTAGTAGCTTCAACTACCCCTACAACTTGGTCACCAATTCTCGGAACCCAGGGGCCTGTCAGAGGGACTATGCGCTCTTTGCCATCCTCGCGCATCCCTAAATTTGTTGCTATCGTAACTCCATCCGATATTGTTGTATTCTGCATGCGCACAGGTCGGTCTGTGACAACATCTCCAGGGAAAAGAACCTCTCGCATAAATTCACTGCTCTATTATCTTAGTTTCTGCGCGGCCCTGCGTTAGCTTGTTTATCTTATCAAAAAGCTCCGCTTGCAAGCCAGCAGGTATCTCAAGTATGACCTTAAGGCTTCCATTAGAAAGCCAATCCTCCTTTTTTATGCCATAATGCTTCAAAGTCCCGTACGACCTGTTGGCAGCATCTGCAGGCACTGTTACCTCTATTTTTGCTGTTGAAAACTTTAATGGCAGATAAGCGCTCAACTTAGATACCACCGCGCTAAGCTGGTCATTGGCGCTCTTGAACGGGTCTATAGAAATTTTTGCTTCATTCATTGCATTCTCAACCCTGATTGGCGGGTTGGGCGCATTGGTACGCGGGTCTATTGAGTTGGCTGCTATAAGGCTTATTATCTGCTTCCTCTTTTCCTCTATCAATTTATTCTTCTGCTCTGTAGTTATTGGTACATCCCCATTTTTCAGTATTTCCTCAACCACTTTCTCTATTTCTGTCGTGCCGAATGCCTTCTTTATTTTTTCCTCGCTTTGCCTCTCTCCTTTCTTTGCATCTTTGAATATCTCTTCTGTCTGCAATACGGACATAGGATCTGTACGTTTTCCTGTAACGTATTCGTAAGCCATATCGGCGTCTGCAAGAAGTTCGAAATTCTCCCCGTTTCTCCTGTACTTTATAACTACCGTTTTGCCCATCCGTACCTTCCCGTCACAAATATTTTTTTATCTTATCTGGAGTAAGGGCAACATAACCCTTCTTTTTATCTATTACTGCAATATCAAGGTTGTCCTCAACAAGGCCCTTCTCAGAAGTTTTCTTTATTATGCTTACTCCAAGGGCTATCGCATCCTCTACAGCCATGTCTTCCTTAAACTCCTTAAGCAGTATCTCCTGCGCTACCTTCCTTCCGCTTCCTATTGCATCTGCCAAGTACCCAAGGAAAGAAGCACCAGGCTCAACTTCAAAAAGCCTCGGCATTGTATCGACTCCTCCTATAAGCAATGATATGGCGTAAGGCCTTATGCCGCCATATTGCGTTGCCTGCTGCATCTCCTCAGATATCTCCCTTGCAACAGTCTCAACAGATTCTGTTTCGTCATATATCATCCTATGGGTCTGTGTCTTTGCCCTCATCATGCTTGTTACTCTGAGGCCATCAGAAACCAGGCCGCTGTATGTTGCCCCTATATACGAGTCGACCCTGAAAATCTTCTGGACAGTAGAACTTACTGCAAGAGGCTCCATTATATTTTTATGCGCTATGAGAGCAACTGCATCTTTTGCAGTTATGCCAATCGATGTCGCGCCTTTCCTTACTGCTTCTTTTGCATACTCTACCTGGAACAGCCTTCCGTCAGGACTGAACATAACTCCTCTGTCATAAGCTTGTATGCTGTTAGGGTACATGTATTCACCAATCAACGTAATACGAAAAGCCAAAGCATTAGCTCTAAAATTGTAAAAACAATACGCTAAATATTGTCTGTTAAGGTTTATAACCTTTGCCATTATTGAGGTTTCATTAAAAAGCAATGCGAAGGGCAAAATAGCGTAAAGCGCCAGAATAAGCAACGCATCTTAGATTTGCAATGATTGAACCTATCTCTACCCAAATCAAAATAAAGCAGCAATTACAGTCTTCAGCATTGATAAACCAATTAATATTGCATATCTGACCCTTGCATATAAGCCAGATCTGCAAAACAAAGATGTTATCTCATTATAATCCAAGGGCTTTAGCTGCAATATTGTGCATTCATTCCTTGCATATTGCTGCTTGCCCCTACTGCGCTTACCTTATAATTAACCTCTCTTTTGTGCGTGCAGTTCTCCCTCCTGTTGCCATTGCTCCGCTGCTTTTTGTAGCAATATCAATATAGCTGGCAATAAAGCATTGGCCAAACCAAGCCTATTCATTGTCGTGGCGCACTATCCTTATTATGCCTGGTTTGGGCGAATATACGTCACCCCTTTTCTCAAGCTCATCTATGTACTTCCTTGCAGTTCCTGCGTCAAAGCCCGCCTTCTCCGCCTCCTCTATTACCCTTTGCATCTTTGCGCTTCCTTCCTCTGAATCTAGCTTCTTTATTATTTCTATCATTGCATTGATCTTGTCTACCTTCTCCCTTGGCATGCCTGTTATAAGGGTGTCTATGTCGCGCCTTCCGCTGCTGTCCACAGCAAGAATCTTAAGCATGTACTCGCTGAGCGATATTGCTTTCTCTGCATCCTCAGCCAATACGGTATCAGCAAGCCTTGATTTTGCTCTGGCTTCTGCCATTCTGACAAGGCCCTCAATTTGCCTAGGGGTTATTGGCACTGCGCCTTGCTTGGCACCGCTTTTCCTGAGCTCAACATAGTATTTCTTTATGCGTTCAGAAGCTTCATGGCTTAACCTAGGCGACACATTTTTCCTTGCATACGCGATGTATTTGCGCAAGAGCTCGTTTTCAATTATTGGCATTTCAACCTGCTTGTAGTCCTCAATATCTGCAATCCTTGCGCCAGCAGCCTCATGCTGTGTAAGTATGTGCTCAGCTATGTTTTTGTCAAGCTCTTCATCCATCACGTCCTTTATTGGAAATATCAGGTCAAACCTTGACAGCAGCGTAGCAGGTATATCAAACTGTTCTGCAGGGTATTGGGACGGATCGAACCTTCCAAATTTAGGGTTTGCCGCTGCAAGGACCGCAGCCTTAGCGTTGAATGTTGCTATTATGCCTGCCTTCGCAACGCTTATAGTTTGGGACTCTAGCGCTTCATGCAGCGCAGCCCTGTCTTCATCCCCTATTTTGTCGAATTCGTCTATAGCTACTATCCCGCCGCTTCCAAGCACCATCGCGCCTGCCTTGAGCGTCCATCCCCCATCGGCGAAATCGTCCCTTTCAGCAACGGCCGTCATTCCCCCTCCAGTGACGGACTTTCCGCTAACATATATTCCTTTTGGCACGAGCCTGGAAACTGCCTGCAGTATCCTTGTCTTTGCGCTTCCTGGATCTCCTATGAGCAGTATGTGCATGTCGCTCCTTATTGTGCCCCCATCAACCAGCATTTTTCCAGATGTCCCTCCGAAAAGCTGAAGCGTTACAGCCTCCTTTATCTCCTCATATCCGTATATCGAAGGCGCTATCGATTTTGCTATTTTCTCAAATATCGCAGGGTCTTTTGACAGCTCCAATATTCTGCGCTCCTCTTCCTCGCTTATGTCCAAGTCTGCGAATTCCTTCTGCTTAGGCACTATAGAGATTGCCTCTAAGAACATCGAATAGAAGTTTTTCTCCTGCTTGCCCCTAAAGTTCTTGCGCGGCCTTATCCTAAGTATGCCAGTTATATCTATCCTATCCCCAGGTATAACAGTATTTACAAGGTCATCTTCGATCCAAACTTCAAGCTGCCAAGTAGGGGTGCTCCCTGCAAGCTTTTCAAGCGGGTCCTGCACCGCTATTTTCTGCAGGTTAATGAATTGCGATTCCTCAGGCACCTGCTTAAGCGCCTTCCTCTTGCATTGATCGCATATCTCAGGCACATCGTCCTTGTCTACCCTTATCCTGTAAACCGCATCGCAGAAAGAGCACCTGTACACCCCTATCATTACCTTCGGTATTATCTCGGATCTTTTTACTATTAGGCTGTCTATATTGATCATCTTGCCTATGTATGACGACCCTACATCCTGTACAAGCGGCGAATTCACAGACTGCCCGAATATTCTCACATTTACGTCTTTTTCAACTTCTGGTTTGCCTATCATCTCCCTAAGCGCAGCTTTTGCGGCCTGCACTATATCATCTGGCCTTTCAATAAGCTCCTCTGCTAGTTCAGGGTCAAACTTTTCAATATCCCTAAAATCAACCATCATGCTTACTTTTTCAGGGTAAGCGAGCATAAGCGAGTCAACGCCCTCTTTGCAGTATTTGCTGAAGAATTCAGAGAATCTTTCCTTATAATTTTCTAGTGTAGCTTCGTCTACCAATGCAAACACCGCAATGAAGTGCAGTGTTTAATCTGCTTCAAAGATATAAATAACTTCTATTTTTTTCGGCTTTGCGGACCTCCCACACATAGCTGGATGCCACTTATGCATCAGGATACAGCAGGCAGAATCTGGCGCCCCTCCTAAGCTGCCTGCCCTCTCCATAGATCCAAGCCTTATCAGAGTATTTCTCCTTCATAAGCTCATCAGATATCCTGTTTACCTCGGCGCGCTCTTCTTCATCCGGATCCTCCGCCTCTGCGCGCCTCAGCATCCCTTCTATCAGAATCTTCTTTGAATCCTCGACCCCAATGCCGGTATAATCAGATAGTGCAGGAAGAGCAGATATGCTTTCATAATCCTTTTCAGGAAATTCTATGGCATTGCGTATCCTATCAGCGTCCCACTTTCCTACTGCTATGACTCCATGGTAAAGGAAGGAGCGCGAAAGGTCAATATTTTGAGCATGCCCGGCTACTGGCATGCCGTTTATGTTTATCGAGTAAACGCCTCCAAGCCCAACCTCAGCTCTATTCCCTACGATCTCCTCTATAGCTCCTTCTGCAATCTTCCCGAAAGTCTTATGCACTGCATTAGGCCCAGTGCCGCCCTCTATCTGCGCAATTGGGCCAGCTATGCTGTAAGCCAGAGCGTTCCCGTCTATGTAAATAGGCTTTCCCCCAGTATTCCTCCTTGTCAGGTCTACACTGCAGTTAGGCTTGATGCAAGACGGATCATCAGAAACAGATAATATAACCGATTCTATCTCAAATTCATAGAATCTCATGTAAATTTTACTGTTAAACTCTGCCATTCTGCGCATTGCCTCGTCAAAAGCCATATTCTTTGCGGCACCAAATTTCATGCGCCCCAAATTTGTTACCTTCATATAGAGCACAAGTGAGCTATTTAAGTACAAATATTTATTATTGCGTTTCCAAATACTCCAGTCTCTAAAGTGTTGATAATAATGCATTTCCTAATAGCTGGAGGTACTGGGCTGATTGGCAGCAGAATTGTTGAACTCCTAGAGCTTCATGGAGATAGCATAGTAGTTTTGACAAGAGGCCAGCCTGGCGAAAGAGATGGAACAGTATACATGCACTGGGATCCGTACTCGCAGGTCCAAGAGGCTGTTGTAGAAGCTGTTGCATCCTCAGACTGCGTTATAAATCTTTCAGGCGAACCTATAACCCCATCTAGGATGGGCGCTGCAAAGAAAAAGATGATACTAGAAAGCAGGATTGCTTCTACAAAAGCAATAGTTTCTGCAATTGAAGCTTCGCCTACAAAACCAAAATCTTTCATAAACGGCTCTGCAGTTGGGTTCTATGGAGACAGGGGCGAAGAGGAACTCACAGAAATGTCCGGCCCAGGCTCAGGGTTTCTCAGCGAAGTATGCAAGGCTTGGGAAGATGAGGCATACAAGGCCTCTGAGGATGTTCCAACTTATACAGTCAGGACTGGAATGGTCCTCTCTGAAAAAGGGGGGTCAATTCCCGTAATGGCAAGGCAAGTACTCAGGGGTTTTAGCGTAAAAGCAGGTTCCGGAAAACAGTGGATGCCATGGATACACATAGACGACATTGCCGGCTTGATAATAACAATAGCAAAAGGGGCTGCAAAACCCGGTCCTTTCAACGGCGTAGCACCAAATTCCATCAGGAATTCCGAATTTGCTGAAAGGCTGCAATCTGCTCTCGGCAAAAATAAATGCATTAGCATACCTGCGCCAATACTTAATCTTGCCCTTGGAGAGGCCGCAAGAATGCTGCTGTTTCAGAGCCAGCATGCAATACCAGCAAGGGCCCTCGAGATTGGCTATAAATACTCTTTTCCAGAAATTGGGCCGGCTTTAGAAGATGTATCACAAAAACTTATGAGGTTGTTTAATGGAAAGTAAAAGGCAAAAAATTATCGTAACTTCGGCGCTTCCATATGCGCATGCTCTGCCGCATCTTGGAAATTTTGTAGGGTCAATATTGCCTGCGGATGCATATTACAAATACTTAATGATGGAGCACGAGGACGCTATATTCATATGTGGCTCAGACCAGCACGGCACCCCCATAGAGCTACAGGCAATAAAGGAGGGCAAATCACCAGAATCCCTTGCAAATTCAGTGCATGAGAGCATAAAGGAGCTTATTATGGAATATGGATGCACGCCAACCATATACGGGAAAACACACACACCGCAGAACATGGAAACAGTATATGAAATATACCACGCCCTAAAAAAGAACGGCTACATAATTGCAGTAGAAGACAAGCAGGCTTATTGCGAAGTAGACAAACGGTTTTTGGTGGATAGGGACATAGAGGGAACATGCCCATACTGCGGCGGCAATAAAGCTAGGGGGGACCAATGCGATGACTGCGGCAGGCTCCTTGACCCAACGCTGCTGATAAACCCGCACTGCAACATATGCGGCAAGTCTGAAATATCTTTTAGGGAGGTAAGAAACCTCGCAATAGCGCTTGACAAGCTCCAGGATAAGATAGAGGCATTTGTAAAGTCTAGCGAAAGCAATGGCTGGACCAAAAACGCCATAAACAAAACGCTTACGTTCCTAGCCGAAGGCCTAAAGCCAAGGGACATAACAAGGAATATGAAATGGGGTTTCCCTGTTCCAGGAAAAGGCTTCGAGGATTCCGTATTCTATGTATGGTTTGATGCAGTGATAGGCTACATAGGCATAACTCGCGAATGGAGCGCAACTAAATGGAAGGATTACTGGATGTCAAAAGGCACAAAGCTTGTCCAGTTTATGGGGAAGGACAACCTCGAATTCCATACAATGATGTTCCCTGGAATACTGATAGGCTCCGATCTTGGCTATATCCTGCCATATACAATAAGGGCATCCGAATACCTTAACTCCAAAAGCGTAAAATTCTCAAAAAGCCGCGGGGTTGGGCTAAACATGCGCACTGCTCTTGGAATTTTAGGCGCCGAATACTGGCGTTTTATACTCATGTACTCATATCCAGAAAATTCTGATACAGAATTTAGCCTCAAAATAGTAAAAGAAGCAGTAAATTCTGCGATGAATGACAAGATCGGAAACTTTGTGCACAGGGTCTTGACACTTGCTTATTCAAATGCCAAATCACTGCATGGTCTGCGCGCATATACAGATTCAAAATCTGCCGAAATCGTATCAGAGTATAGGCAGAATTTTTCAAAGCAGCGCATAAAAGAAGCTCTTGGCAACCTGCTCTCCATGGCAACATACGGCAATGAATTGATGAGCTCAATGCAGCCTTGGAATATGATAAAATCAGGAAATGCGGCAGACGCTGCAAAAACAATTTCGCAACTTTTGGGAGTTGTGAGATGCATAGGGGTGCTTCTGTACCCATTCTGCCCCAGGTCGTCAAATGCAATCCTAAAGGTATTTGGGGCTGAGCCAGATTTTGCGTCGCTGGATAAAGAATCGGCCCCAAACATAACAGAGCAGCCTCTGCCACTATTTTCTAAATTTGGGAAGGACGAAGAGGAAAAGTTGTCTGCATTCTCCTGATCACCTTATCCTGCTACCCTCCTTTATCTCCCTTTCAGGAGTTATAACCGACAGGTTATTCTCGTCTTCTGCTGCAAGTATCATGCCCTCAGATACAAAAATGCCCCCAATGCTTTTTGGCTCAAGATTTGAGACAACTATTATGCGTTTGCCCACAAGCTCATCTGAAGCATATCTGTCGCGTATTCCGGCAGCTATGTTTCTCCTACCAAGCTCACCAAGGTCTACTGTAAGCGCGTACATCGGCTTTTTTGTCTGTAATTCTTTGACATCCAACACCTTTCCAACCCTAAGGTCTATCTTGGCAAAGTCCTCTATGGTTATCCTGCGCCCTTCAACTTCTACATAGTGGTCTGCCACATTCTCATTCTCATCGAAAAGGAATGCCGCCTTTATACTGTCTCCAGACAGCACTCCAGGAAGCCAGTATTTGTCGTCTGCCCACATTTTTTCCAGGGGAATTTTGCTCTTTTCCACCCATTCGGGCTTCATCTCCTCGCTTTCAGAAGGCTCTCCTCTCCAGCCATATACAAGGAATACATGCACCCTTTGGTCCAAATCCTTGCCTTCTGGATGCTTGCTAAAATAGAAGTCTATAGTGCCCACTTTTATAAAGGACGTGGGTTCTACCCCTATCTCCTCCTTCGTTTCGCGAATCATTGCCGCTTCTATGCTTTCGCCAGGCTCTACCTTGCCTCCTATACCGTTCATTTTGCCTGCGCCGAAACCCCTTTTCTTCAGCGCTATCAGCACTTTGCTGCCCTTGACCAGGTAGCACAGCGTAACGTCCCTAAGCTTCTTTCCTGTTTTTTCGTAGTCTGCTATAGAAACCATACAGACACCAAAGAATATTCGCTATCTGCTTATATAAAACTAGAGATGGCAATAATCGCTATGCGGCTGAGTGCAATGCACGCAATGCAATGCGCTGCAAAAGGCATGCAAAGATGGCAAGAACCCAAGCACAGCAATTACCAGTCCTTGTGCACAAAGGTATCTATCATGACCTCTATCTTCCTTTTGTTTTCTTCCTCAATGTTTACAAGGCCTGAAAATACTTTCTCTACCCTGCTTCCGGAATACTCTTTGCTCCAAAGAGAAAACATGCTTATTTTGTAGTTTAAGAATGAAAGCATGAAGTCAAGCACTCCTCCAAGATCATTTTCCTCTATGCCGGCATTAATATTGAATGGCTGGTTTATGTGGTCGTATACCCCTCGGCTTTCCACTCTCTCAAGGCTCTTTAGCCTTTCTATCATTTGGTCTGATCCTATGCCGGCAAGTGCCTTGTTTTCCTTTTCCAGGTTTCCAATAAGCCCATTAATTATGCCCCTTACATTGTCAAGCACTGTGCGCCCCTCAAGGTCATTAAGTTTTTCAATTACTTTTGAGTTTAGGCCCCTTATTTTACTCAGGAACTGCGAAGGCAAGTCCACCCCAATATTCTTTTCAGCAACTTTGTCCATAGAATCAAGATATATCGCAGTGACTTCATATTTATCCTTTTTGTTTAATGCGGAGAAGCCCTCGTTATAAATTTTCAGTTTGCGAATAACATAATTTTGGCTAGCGGACCTTTTCCCAAGGTTCAATTCCGCCAGGGATCTCATAAAACATTTGGTTTGCTTTTGGATTCGAAATCGCAGCTATTTTGCTGAATGCGGCCGTATCCCTAGCAGAAAGTTTTTCCTTAATGCGGCCAAACTCATACAAAAGCTGGCCTCTTGTCACCGGAATCTTAAGCCTAATATCTACAAGTTCTTCTTTGATTTTATTGGGATTGAATACAAATCCCCTTGAAGCAGACTCTGCATAGAGGTAATGTAGATACGTGTTTATTGCAACTATAGGGTTCTCTTGCATCCTGAACCTCTGAAGCTGCGGATGGTTTCTATACCCTTCTGTCTTGCCTTCAAGCACCGCCCTCGCCAATAGCGACTCCCTCCAGCATGCTGTAAGCCCCTTTGAGTCCAAGTAAGAGAAGTCAATGGACCAAAGCCTCATGTTATCATTCACCCCAATTATGCCTAAACGGGCCCAAGTGCACTCAAACAAACCATATTACTGGCTAAGGTTTAACGCCTCTCAAGGATAACCTCTCCGTACTTAGACACATCTATGTTGCTTCTAATTAACTTATTAATACTGCGTACCTCAAGATTCTTGATCGCCTTAGGTATCCTCTCAAATATTCTGCAATTGCCATACATGAGCTCCATTTCTGCAATGTCTGTTGCGCTATCCAGTGGCCTATCAAGCCCCATAGAATACCTTATTTCTAGCCCTTTTTTTACCTTTTCAAGCTCAGCTGTGCTAACTCCATTCTTTGAAATTTTATGCATTTCGGAAAGTATGATAGACCTTATTTTTCCAAGTTTTGCAGGAGCTGCTCCCGCTGAGGCCATGATGTAACTGAATGTGCCGTAGGATTCATAATCAACCCCTGGGTCATAGGAAAGCCCATGCTCTTCCCTAACATTGTCATATACTCTGTTGTTTAGAAGTTCTGCAACTGCTTCCATAGAAACGTACTCATCTACAGACCCTGATGCAAGGCCTTTGCATGCGATTCCAATTCCAATTTCACCTCTCTCTATGTCTTTCTTGCGTATGTAATTCCTGCCCGTCCTTCCCCTCCTTTTGAGTTCATGCCTTTCCGGCCTGTAATATTTCCTTTTAAATTTGGACATGTATTTTTCAGCCAGCGCCAATGCATCATCCTTGCTCACGCCTCCATAAATCACAAGCACCATATTCTTGGGGTTATAATATTTTGAATATGCATTTACCAGATCGCGCCTCTTTATCCTGCCAGACAAAGCTGTTCCATTAGGTGGGGCAAGAGCTGCATCCCCAACAAATAGTGTGCGTGGCATGTTGTCATAGAGTATTGAATCTGGGTCCTCCCTTCTTATTGCAATTTCATGTAGTATAGGCCCTCTCTCCTTTTCCAATTCTCTTTTGTCGAATATTGGGTTTATAACCATATCGGATATAAGATCCATAGCTCTGTCAAGATACCTTTTGTAAACCACTGCTTCATACAACGTTGTTTCGTAGTCGGTTTCTGCATTGTAGTATATATTGTAATTTCTGGTTATCTCATTTATTTTTGCCCAATCCCTTTTTATAGTTCCCTTGAAAAGCATGTGCTCAATAAAATGCGTAAGCCCATTCATGCGCGCGCCGTCGTCCATTGAGCCGAAATTAACCCCTATAATTATAGCAACTGACTCAAGGCTCTTGCGCGGCGCAATCACTACTCTCAGCCCGTTTTCTAGCACTCTCTTGTAAATTCTCACATAAACATTTTTTTAGAATAAAATAAAAAACAACCGCAAAAGCTTTTCTGACAATGTTTTTAAAAAATGCTACCTAAGCAAATGTGCAGTCTTATTTAACGCCCCTGCTTCTAACTATTACATACGCGGCAGTAAACCCCATCATGCTTTTGCTCGCATAAATATGGTTTATCAAATTAATACAAACTTTTATAAGCCAATGTTTAAGCAAAATCTTTGAAATAATGTGGAACCATAGCTGCAGCAAAGTTTTGTCAGAAGCCAACAGGCCATAACTTGCATTAATGAACAGCTGTATTTCAAATACTCATTTTTGGCATGCGCAAAAAATAAATATCATGTTACATCACTAATAAAATATGCCTGAAGAGCTACACAAAAAACTGGAGCCAAAATCCCGCATGGTTATCTTTTTGGGAATTGAATCAGGGCAGCCATACGCAGTTTATGATGAGAAGATACCAGAAGCAAAAAATATACAGAAGTTTATAACATCCCCTCTTCGGAACGACAAAGAGAAAGTCGTGGATATAATCCCAACAAATGCTTCTAAATTCATATGCGGAAATGGCAAATACTACGGAAGAAGCTATCTGCGCATAGAAGGGTATAGTAAATTTGGGGACCAGCCCCAAACCCTATATTTTTGGGACTCAAATCAGCATTCCAGCGGATTTGATATTGTCGCCGAATCTCTCAAAGAAACCTTTAAAATTAAGTCAGAGGCTGAAATAAAGGCCGCAGCATATATTAGCGAAGGCTACAAGACAAAATACCTCAACTATGTAATATCAATAGTGGAGGGTCGTCCATTTGCTTTATATGTACCTGCAAGTGCCTTCAACAATGCAATAGGCCTCAAGCCAAATGCATCAACCTTAGATCAATTCAATGGGGCTTAAGTTAAGCCAATGGGTCCTATAAAAGTTTACCGCATCAACAAAATTAGCAAAATTAGACTAACCTATCAATAATATTAAATAATTACCCTATACATATTAATCGCTAATACTTCGAGTGGATTCAATGAGTCAGTTTGGAGTGCAAATACATGGCAGGTCTGCCACAAAGAAGAGCGGCAATGGAGCCAGAAGGAGGCCTAACAAGGACAAGAAAAGGCGTATTGTAGGAAACTATTTTTCTGCAACTAAGCTTGCTAATGAGAATTCTGTAAAATCAGTGCGACATAGAAGTGGCTATAGAACAACTGTTCTGAAGGCTGCCGGGGTTGCAAATGTACTTACAAAGGATGGCATGAAGAAAGTCAAGATAACCGGAGTCTTGGAATCTCCAGACAATAGGAACTTCGCAAGGCAGAACATAATAACAAAAGGCACCATAATAAACACAGAGGTTGGCAAGGCAGTGGTAACAAACAGGCCTGGGAGGGAAGGCTGCGTTAATGCGAAGGCGGTAGATTGAATGGCAGAGCGAGTTTTTGAATTTGACCCGCAGCAGAAACCTCAAGTTAAGAAATTAATAGAATACGACCCGTATCTGGACCAGTCTCTTGATGATGCAGCATTGAAAAAAATGAAAGAGGACGAATATGCAAATATTATATTCACAAGGCAGGAATGCGAAATAAAGGACGGCGATATGATAGGCATGGATGCCTCAAAATGCTATCTTTACATAAAAGCAAATGAGGAATTTATGCCAAAAGCAGAAAGCAAGCTAAAAAGGGAAATACCTGGAATAAAAAGGTGCGATGCAAAATCTGAAGAGAAGGTAATTGCATTTATAAATGAAGAGAAAGAGAAGGGCAATGTTGGTTTCGGCTCTATATTCGGTGGTTGACTGAACCTGATAAGCGCTGACGACCTGTCAAAGGAGGAAATGAACCAGATTTTTGAGATAGCGGACAATTTGAAAGAAGGCAGGGAGGAGCTCGCTTTAAGGGAGCATTCTGTAATAGCTCTTTTTTTCCAGCACCAGCTCGCTAAGCAGAAAAGCCCATTTGAAGCAGCAATCGTGCAACTAGGTTCATCATCAATATGCATAACCCCGGGCCAAGAGAGCGAAAGCACGGCCGAATCCACGTCTGACATTGCAAAAGAGCTCAGTGGCTACTCTGATTTTATAATTGCAGGAATAAATAATCACCAAGAAATACTAAAAATGGCTTCAGGAGCAAGCGTTCCACTGATAAACGGAATATCTGACTTAGAGCATCCAACGCAAGCGCTTGCAGATCTTTATACAATAAAAATGTACAAAAACAACCTCAGAAATGTCAAAATAGCGTTCATGGGAAATATAACTTCAAACGTTGCAAACTCGCTTATGCTATTTGCGTCAAGGCAGGGCGCCGAGATGGCGTTGATAGGGCCAAAAGAGGTAATACCAAATAGCATATACTTCAATAAGTCTAGGGAATACGGCAAACTAGATACATTTGACTCTATAGACGAAGGCCTTGAGGAGGCAGATATAATATATGCTTCCCCATTTTCAGATTCTGGCATACTTGCTTCAGGCGCAATCAAATCGCAAGAGCTTTCCAAATACAGGGTTACCAAGATAGCCGAGCAGAAAGCAGACCCGAATGCATTGATAATGCATCCATTGCCAATTCATAGGGGAGAGGAAATTGATGCTGATGTAGTAGATGGACCGAAAAGCATTGTATGGCAGCAGGCCAAAAACCGTGTACTGATATCAAAGGCGATACTCCTATACCTTTCAAAGGGAAGATAGCCTGTGATACATATATATTGTTTGCTTCATAATCTCGTATTATGGACCTGTTATCTAAAGCAATAATAACGGCTGTAATCCTAGTAATTGCTGCAATACTCCTAATATCATTTAGGGATCTTATTCCGGTGCATTCAAAGCCGCTCAATGCCACATCCGTATCGCAGCTAGTAATATCAGATATGAAGCAAAGCTATCCAAATGCAACGATAAGCCTGCTGTATGCAAACCGATCTTATTCAAACAGCAGCAGTTGGACTGTTACACTTGGCGTAGTTTATGGCCCATCCACCCCCTGTCCCACAGTAAAGGTTGAAAATTTCAATTACCCTGCAACAGGGCTGCTTCCAACAGTAATTGAAGTTTACTCAAACTATTCAAAAGGAGTATGTCACGTATATGGTCTGCCAAATTCAGCCCTGCCATATTTTAGCTATACCGTTACATCTCCAGAAACTGCCATTGCACGCGCATACAACTCCGATTATGCACCGCTTGTGCAATTTATAAACCAAAGCGGCTTCTCAAATGTAACTGCTTCGGCTTCATTCTTTAACAGGACCAGCATAT
>JAVZPY010000001.1:0-27931 GCA_038881415.1 Candidatus Micrarchaeaceae archaeon | reverse complement strand
CCTGCTCAACAACTCCTTTTATTTAATAAAGCGCAAAAACCAAGATATAGTGCTGCTTACTGGCGATGTGCAGGCAATGACCCAGGAAGCGCAGTACGCAATTAATGATGAGGTAGTAGACTTCTTTTCAAATAAGTTGGGAGGCAAGTTTATCTTTACTGTTGGTGGTTACAATTCTGGTGACAGCAGCAATGAAAAACCAAGGGTATTTGCCAATGCAACAGACCCTTCAGTATTCAAATCCTTTAAAAATACTGATATAGTAATAGGCAAATCGAGAGGAACGATAATGGGCTCTGCAGGAATGCTTTTGGCCTTCGCAAAGATGAAAAAGATTCCAGGCATATGCCTGATGGGCGAAACCAGGATAATGGATCTAGACGCAGCCGCTGCAAAAGCTGTTTTGATGGTCTTATCAGAGGTTCTAAAGTTAAAGGTTGACATGAACAATATCGATTTAATAATAAAGAACACAGCAGAAGCCATAAAAGCTGCAGAGAAACAGATGGCTTCACAAGGGGCCCAAGCCGTAGATGGCGAAGTGCAGCCATCATACATACGCTAGTATGCTAATTGCGCTAGTAATCTAACCTGGTAGGATATCGGCTTCCCATCTTGGCGGAAAAAGCCGAATGCCCGGGTTCAAATCCCGGCTAGCGCATTGGCTCAAAGAAGAAACATTGCAATTAAGCCTCCAGCAATGCTGCATAGGAAGTTAGTAGAGTATTTTGTACCGTAGCCCTTGTTTTCAAAGAAGCCGAAAGCAGAATCGGATATAGTACCTGCAAAACCCCCAACGAAAACCGCGAACGCAGCCATCCAAATGCTTGGGAAAGCGATCTTGAAATATTTAATAAACGGTATTACTGTAGCAGTTATTACCAAAGAGCCGCCTGCCCCAGCAAGCAGCCCGAATATAGTAAGCCCCCCACTCTCGCCCTTTTTGCACTTTTTAAAGGTGAATATCATGCGAGGTACTCCGTCTAATACGCCCAATTCGCTGCTAAATTTATCCGCAGTAATTGCAGCCACACTTCCTATAAAGCCAAATATTGCAGAGTGCTCAAGAAAAGCTATGGAGTGCAGTGCCCCAAAATAAAGTATGCAAGCAAAGATTAGTGGACCCAGCCCATTTGCAACCACATTCTCTGCAGTTCTGTTTTTCTGGTATAAATTTTTTCTTTTCTTATAAGATGTGCCTATTTTAGTTACAATTGCAGAAACAAAAAGGAATAGAAACATCTCCAATATCATGAAAAGCCAATAATTTCCACCTATAAACCAAAATGCAAGCGCAAGCACAAGTGCACTGCCTATTGCCGCGCCATCAAGAGTTAGAAAGTCCATATCACAACCTTTAAATTCCACTAATAAGATAGTTTTTTAAATATATCATTTTATATGTTATTACGGGTTCTCTACTGTAGGAAGGTCGTGAAGAACTGGTCGCCTTGCCAGCGTGGAAACACGCTGGCACTCTTTCTTATGGGTGGCTTCATTATAATCCATTCATTATTAGTTTCTCAAGCTTATGCAAGCTAATCTTTATTAAACCTTAGTCCTTATATCTATAGTCTAATACTTAAGTGTTTAAATGGCCAAGGAAAAGGTTGTCCGCGAAATAGAAGACCTTCCAGGTATAGGAGAAGCGGCATCAGCAAAATTAAGGAGCAATGGAATAGACACGCTCGATAAAGTTGCGATAATGGCGCCGCATGAATTATCTGAAGTAACTGGAATAAGCGTAGACGCGGCAAAAAAGGCCGTGCAGGTAGCACAAGAATCTACTACTGTAGAATATGAAACCGGGGCTCAGGTATCTGAGCGGCGTGACGCAATAGGCAAAATAACTACAGGATCAGAGGATTTAGATGAAATGATAGGTGGCGGCATAGAAACAAATGCTATAACAGAAGCCTATGGAAAATTTGCCAGCGGAAAAACGCAGTTAGGATTCCAGCTGAGTGTAAATGTACAGCTTCCAAGAAAGGAAGGCGGGCTTGAAGGCAGTGTCCTTTTCATAGACACCGAAGGAACATTCAGGCCAGAGCGTATAACCCAGATTGCAAAAGCGAAGGGGCTGGATCCGAAAGAGGTTCTGGCAAAAATAGCTTACGTAAGGGCGCTCACTACAAGCCAGCAGATACTCACTGTGGAGAGGGCTGACAAACTAATCCAAGAAAATAACATCAAACTGATAGTAGTAGACTCTATGACTGCGCTATTCCGGTCAGAATTCGTAGGCCGCGGAGCACTAGGGGAAAGGCAACAAAAGTTAAACATGCACATCCACAGGCTTCAAACACTTGCAGACAAATATAACATAGCAGTATATATGACAAACCAGGTTATGGATAATCCAGGTATACTTTTTGGCGATCCCACTACCCCAATAGGCGGCAATGTAATAGCACATGCAGCCACAACAAGGCTTTACATGCGCAAAAGCAAGGATGAGAAGAGAATAGTGCGGCTGGTCGATTCCCCATCCATGCCCGAAGGTGAATGCGTCATAAAGATTACTGCTGATGGCATAACTAGTTAATGCCTTTTACTTTTTACTGGTGCTAGGATGTTGTATCTTGTTGGTATGGGCATTTCTGGCGAGCTATCCCCAAATGCGAAGCGCATATGCTCGTCTTCTGAAGCATACATAGATTCATACACAAGCCTGCTTTCAAAAGAGTCCCTGCTTGAAGTTTCAAGGGAAATAGGCGTGGAGCCAAAGCCCCTAGCAAGATACGATTTGGAAGAAGGAGCAAGTTTGCTAGCAAAAAAAGCGGTGTCATCAGATGTAGCAGTACTTGTTCCGGGTGATCCGCTGGTAGCGACAACTCACAAAACACTTCTAGCTGAGGCAAAAAAGGCCGGCGCTAAATGGCTTGTTGTTCATTCAAGTTCAATAGCTTCAGCTGCTATTGGGGAAAGCATGCTTGATTTTTATAGATTCGGGCGCATAGCCACGGTTCCGTCGTGGAGCGAGCATTACCATCCTGTTTCGTTTTATGAAACTGTTCTGGGCAACTCAACAGCTGGGGCGCATACGTTGCTGCTATTTGATTACGACTCAAAGAAAAGCCGCTCAATGAGTTTCAAAGAGGCATTCGAAGTAATGCATGCAGCTGAGAAAAAATACCAGAAAGGCATACTAAATGAAAACTCAAAGGTTATATTTCTGCATAACATAGGCATAGAAGGTCAATCAGTAGTAAAAGGCAGGCTTTCTGATGCACAAAACATAAAATATACTGATGGCCTGAATTCTATTATAGTGCCTGCAGAGCTCACATATATAGAGGCAGAGCTAACAGGGCTGCTGCTAGAAGGGGAATGGTGATGCCAAGCCTAAAGATACAATACGATCCTCATACCAGAATAATAAGTGCTGTAGACCAATCCACTGTTGACATCCTAACAAACGGCTATATAGGAAAAAGGGATGGCAGCACAATAAAGCTCGACATAGTTGAAGCAATGTACCTAATGGATGTTAGATCTGCAGAATGCACAAACAAAGATGGAACACCATTGAGCATGCCAGAACTCGCCGCAGAGTTCTCTTCTTCTAAAAAGTTCATGGCAAGATATCTAACATTCAAAGATTGGCGTGAGCGCGGTTTGATAGCAAAAATACCAGAGGCAAATTCCACCCCTAAGCACCAACAGTTAAAGCAGCCCAAAAAATATCCCGCATCAAAACTCAAGCTTCCGCAGAAAAACCTTACTGGAATATTTTTTACAGATGATCTTATAACCCTAGTAGAAGAAGCTGAAGGTGGGGCCGAGCTTTATAGAAAGTTTTGGATAGGTCAGTATGGTAACTATAAGGCAAGCTCAAGGGGAAGCCTGGCAAAATTGGACGCATATGAAACGCTTTTCTTGATGGACCTAGGCATCCTAAAAGTGCGCAACCTTTCATATAAAGACATAATGCGCATATGCTCTGAAAGGAGGAAAGATTTCCCAAAATTGTATTCTGTATATGTTGATTGGAGGTCGAAGGGATATATAATAAAGACAGGATTCAAATTCGGCACTAACTTCAGGATTTATTTTCCCGGCGCGCTTCCAGAGGATAAAAATAGTGAATGGCTTCATTCAAAGCACGTATTGCATGTATTTCCACGCGATTCGAAGCTCTTAACTTCAGAATGGGCCCGCGCAATAAGGGTGGCGCATTCGGTAAGGAAAACTTTCATACTTGCAATACCAGGAAAAAGTAGGAAAAAGAAGTTGCCCATAACTTTCTATCTTTACCATAGAAAGGGCCAAGGAACTGAAAACCCTTCCAATGCTACGCCTAGTCTTGCAATGCTATCATTGAGTGAGGAGGAATATATAGGCGGTGCAGAACTCTCCTCAGTTATAATGCAGTCTTCAGAAAGCGGATGCGAACTAATAATTGCAATTGCAGACAGGGAGACTGCCGTTACATACTACAAAGTGAAACGCATAGAGCTCCCAGGAAGCCAATATGAATACTATGAAATAGACTGGGTGCAGCCTTAAGGTTAAAAAATTAGCTATTTTGGTGCGCTAAAAGCATTTATAAATTTTAACTGAGTGAGCGGGAAGTACCCTTGACTTGGCAAGGGGATGAAAACGGGCAAAAGTGTTTATAGTTGTTGCTGTAAATGTTATTGCCAAAAAGGTTCGCCTGCGGAACGCAGGTTAAACTATCTCAGAGGATTATGCGTCTGCAAGTATCATGCTCGAATACATAAAAATCATTCAGCATGTGAAAGCAAGCATTGCCTTTGAAGCAGGAAACTCAAAAGTTGCGGATGGGGCTTTCGCTACGTCTGCAAGGTCGGGGTAGTTCACTTTCATTTGTATGCTTGCGCGTGATTTCATGGAAGAACTTGGAATATTCTGCATGGATAGAAGATTTAACGAATTCATAGAAAAGAATTACCCGCACATGTTTGTAATCAGAAATGCTGGAGCAAATGTAAAGCCGATATTAGATGAAATAAGGAATGCAGTTCAGGAAAATTCCATAAGGAAAATAACAGTTTTCACTCATACAGACTGTGGAGCAATGGGTAAAGTGTTTTCAGTAATAAAAAATAATGGCAATGCTGAAGAAGAACTCAAGGAAACACTCATAAACCAATTCAAGTCAATTGAGTTTTCCACGAAAGAAGAGTTAGAGAGCAAAAATTTGCAAATTCAGCTAAATGTTTTAACAGAAGAATTTCCGGAATTAAAAGTTGAGGGTAAATTATTGGACGCCAAAAAGATGGAAGGCATAAAAAACGAAAAAGAGCACTATCTGTTTATAGTAAAACCAGGCGAGCCAAATTATTCTGCTGCATTTAAAACTGAAAATCTTGACCCGTTTCAATGTTACGTAGTGCAATCGCAAGTAGAAGCTTCAATGCCAGATATATCTCTTGCTGTGAATGATTTACACGCGGATAATATTAGGTTGGTAATAAACAAAGCAGATAACCCAAGAGAATCAAAACTTTATGAAGAGCTTCTCAAATTAAAATTTGCAAGTGCCGGAAAAGCAGTAAATATAAAAGCTGCAGATATAAGAGGCAAAGAAAGAAGCAGCATATAGCCGCAGAAATAAACTATGTATAAATACATATCAATCTAGCGGCCATGCCAAATTGTTATTATCCAATTCTTATATCAAATTGCTGCGGGCCCAGGGGGATTTGAACCCCCGACCTACTGGTTAAGAGCCAGCCGCTCTGACCAGACTGAGCTATGGGCCCAGAAATCGCCGATTATAAGATTTTACCTATAACTCTTTTAACCTTGCTTTCATTCTTTCTGTCACACGCGATTATTAGCATACGTTTCTTTCCCATCAATTCATTAAGGGTTTTGACCAAAGCAGACAGCTCCCCAAGCATTCCTGCACTATTTCCGCTCTTTTTTACGATTTCTATGTCACCTCCTGGCTTGAATGTTATTATATCAACAACATAATCCTCGTAATCAAGGCCTGCTTTTGAAAGATGCATATCTATTTCAGAAATCTTTATTCTTTCATTTTCACCTAGTTCTGTGAATACTGCTTTCTTGTACAACCTTCTATCCGTTATCCTCTGCTGCATAGCCTTTGCGGGAGACTCAATAAGCCTCGCTTCAAGCCTATTATCATCCAAAACTATTAGCTCTTTGGGGTCTATATAGCCTTCAGATATTGCAATGTTTGCAGCTTTTGAAGCCATTAAGTTTGCTATCGCCACTGCATGGTGCGCATAAACGGATGAAAACATGAAATATCTCGCTATGAGTAGCGATTCTGCTCCTACAATACCGCCCTCTTCCATTGCAGGGGTATTTCCATGCATTACCATTTTGCCTATAATCCTATTAAAATCTATTATGCCCAACGCAACCCCTGTGTAATATGCGTCCCTAGATAGGTAATCAATCCTATCTGCCCCAAGGGCGCCAGTAATGACCTTGCCTTCCCCCTTTCCATTAAACAGCGAAGAAAATTTAGCTTTAGTTAATCCGGCAGCACTAATTTCATCCCCTATTTCAGAATTTGATATAATTTCAAGGCCTATTTGTTCATGAGATTTATGCAAGTATTCCGCGTATATATTGTCTAGCGTATGTGATAGAGGTGCATGACCTACATCATGCAGTAACCCAACCAAAGCAAGATCCTCCCGCTCTTCATCAAGCAACTGGTTTGACATTCTTTTTGCTATCTCCATTGTCCCTAAAGAATGTGCAAATCTCGTGTGGGTGCTTCCAGGGTAAACAAGATAAGCGTTCCCAAGCTGTTTTATCCGCCTCAATCTTTGCATTGCCCTTGTATCAAGTATCCTCTGTTCTGTATCAGATAATTTTATGTTTCCGAATATTGGGTCGCGTATATATCGGTCACGCATTTTTCTTACCTTTGTTTTCCAATCCATATCCAAGTACAATACCTGCAGAAATCAGCAAAAGCGCATCCAGTAAAGAACAGTATTCGCAGATTTTCCCAAGAGAGGCCATAGCACTTATAGAATATGC
This sequence comes from Candidatus Micrarchaeaceae archaeon, assembly GCA_038881415.1. Lineage (GTDB taxonomy): Archaea > Micrarchaeota > Micrarchaeia > Micrarchaeales > Micrarchaeaceae > JAJZYW01. The sequence goes on along the minus strand of JAVZPY010000001.1, from coordinate 20,938 downwards.
TGCACCCATTATCCCAAGAAATTGCCACGGCACTAAAAACTTTTTATAAGCTACTAACAAAATGAATGCTACTACAAACCACACAAGGCCCATAAGTGCAATCGGGACGCCCAAGATCGTTGAGAACCTGCTTGTTGTTACCTCTTGGCAGTTAACTATCCCAGAGTTGCTGCAGTACAGCTGCGAATTCGTATAATGTGCAAAGGTAAGGTATGAAGCATCAGCTATCCCAATTACAAAAATAGTTAACAATAAAATTTTTACGTCCATTAAATCACAAAAATTAGTGCTTTTTCTCGAATTACCACAAGTATTATAAACACAAAATAATAAAAGAATATAAGAGACAGACTGGTTTTATGGAGAGTAATGATTCTAATGGATATACTGCAAAGGACATTACCGTTCTTTCAGGCCCTCAAGGAATAAGAAAACGCCCGGCAATGTATGTTGGCTCTACCGGAAGCCGCGGATTTACCCACTTATTATACGAAATAATAGATAATTCAATAGATGAGGCAATTGCTGGATATTGCCACAATATAACAATAACTTTGGGCAGGGAAGAGGGAATAGACACTGCAGAAGTATCCGATGATGGAAGGGGAATACCGGTAGACATCATGCCAAAGTTTGGTAAACCGGCACTAGAAGTTATAATGACATCGATACATGCCGGCGGCAAATTTGAGAGCAAGGCATATAAAGTATCTGGCGGCCTGCACGGAGTAGGGCTTACAGTTGTCAATTCTCTGTCTGAATACACTATTGTAACTGTGCGCAGGGACGGAAAAATATATAGGCAGCAGTTCAGCAGAGGCCAACCAGTATCAAGCTTGGAGGAAATTGGCACATACGATAGTGGCGGGACCGGCACAACAATTAAGTTCAGGCCAGACCGCGAAATTTTTAACCAGCTAAATTTTGATACTATAGAGTTAGAAGAAAGGTTGCGCGATCTTTCCTATCTAAACAAAGGAATTACAATTAAACTTATCGATACAAGAGACGGAGAGCGGCATGAGAAAGTTTACACTTCAACAAATGGCATATCTGATTTCTTGGAATACATAACAGAAGGAAAAGAAAAGATATCGATGCCGATATACATATCAAAAACACAGGAGACCACAGAAGTAACTGTAATCTTCCAATACGTGGCAGCTTACAATGAGAATATCGTCTCATTTGTAAACAAGATAAAGGTACCTGAAGGCGGTACCCATATAACAGGATTCAGGGCAGCTATAACAAGGGCAATTACGAATTACATACAAAGGAATCCAAAGAAGCAGGAAAACATTCAAATAGAAGGCGATGATGTCAGGGAGGGCCTATATGGAATAATATCAATAATGCTTCAGAATCCTGAATTCGAAGGGCAGACAAAAGAAAAGTTAGGCAACATGGCAGTAAAAAGCATAGTTGACAGCATTGTATATGCCGAATTTAGCAGGTATCTTGAAGAAAATCCTATAGAAGCGTCTAGAATACTAGAAAAAGTATACTCTGCAGCAAGGGCAAGGGAGTCAGCCCGCAAAGCCAGGGAACTTTCAAGGAAGAAAAGCATATTTGACGGGCCTTTGCTTTCTGGAAAATTGGCAGACTGTACAGAAAGCAATCCAGAAAAAACTGAAATATTTATAGTAGAAGGCGATAGCGCAGCAGGATCCAGTAAGCAGGGCAGGGATAGGTTCTATCAAGCAATACTACCGCTAAGAGGCAAAGTATTAAATGTAGAAAAGGCTACAGAAGACAAAATCTTTTCAAACAAGGAGCTGCATATGATGGTGGCAGCTTTCGGGACAGGGATAAAAGAATCATTCGATCCAAACAAACTGCGTTACAACAAGATAATAATTTTGACTGATGCAGATGTAGACGGCAGCCACATACGCACCTTACTTATGACCTTCATGTATAGGTACATGAGGGCTCTTATAGAGAGGGGAAATGTATACATTGCGCAACCGCCTCTCTACAAAATAACAAAAGGCAAGACTGTAAAATATGCTTACTCTGATTCCGAACTCAATGCAGCAATTAAAGAACTTGGGGAGCCGGTTTCAGTCCAGCGTTATAAAGGTCTGGGCGAAATGAACCCAGAACAGCTTTGGGAGACAACAATGGACCCTAAACAGCGCGTTTTGAAAAAAGTATCAATATGGGATGTAGAAAAAGCTGATGCAATATTCTCAACGCTAATGGGTTCGGATGTTTCTGCAAGGCGCAAATTCCTGGAAGAGCATTCGAGCGAGGTATCTTTCTTGGATGTATGAGGTATATTTATGGGAGCAGTGTTGGAGACGAGCATTGAAAAAGAGATGCAGACCAGCTATGTAGATTACGCAATGAGCGTAATAGTTGGCCGGGCCCTGCCAGATGCAAGGGACGGGCTAAAGCCTGCGCAAAGAAGGATTCTATATGCAATGTACAAGCTTGGCAATCTGCACAATTCACCAACAAAAAAGAGTGCAAGAATAGTTGGGGAGGTAATAGGAAAATACCATCCGCATGGCGATGCCGCTGTTTATGAGACAATGGTAAGAATGGCGCAAAACTTTTCTATGAACCATATCCTTGTAGAGGGGCAAGGAAACATGGGTTCGATAGATGGCGATCCGCCCGCAGCGCAACGATATACCGAGGTAAGGCTAACCAGACTGGCAGAAGAAATGCTTGAAGATATTAACAAAGAAGCGGTAGAATTTGTTCCAAATTTTGACAATACCGAAAATGAGCCCATAGTTCTTCCAAGCAAGTTTCCAAACGCTTTAGTCAACGGAGCTTCTGGAATAGCAGTAGGAGTCGCCACAAACATACTTCCGCACAATCTGTCTGAAGTGTGCGATGCAATATGCACTTATATTGATAAACCTGATATCTCTATAGAAGAACTTGCTAAGATAATAAAGGGCCCTGATTTCCCTACTGGGGGCAGCGTATTCTACACTCCCTCACTTTTCGAGTCATACAAGATAGGGAGGGGGTCGGTAATAGTTAGAGGCAAAGTAAAGCAAGAGGAAGAGGGCAACAGGACAAGTATAATAATCAATGAGATACCGTTTACAATAAACAAAGCAATGCTTACCGAATCAATAGCTGTGCTTGTTAGAGATAAAAAATTAATAGGAGTGACAGATGTAAGAGACGAGAGCGGAAAAGAGGGCATAAGAATAGTTATAGATATAAAGAAGGATACAAATCCAGAATATGTAATCAACACACTTTATAAACATACCCAGCTGCAAATAACGCTGCCCGCGATCAATATAGCAGTAATAGGGAATAAGCTGCTGACCTTGAATCTTCGCAACTTCTTAAAGATCTTCGTAGATCATAGGTTTCAGGTAATAACAAATAGGACTAAGTATGATTTGCACATAGCAGAAGATAGAAAACACATAGTTGAAGGTCTTATAACTGCTTTGGAGAATATCGAACCAATAATAGAACTGATAAAGAAAAGCACAGATTCAAAGGTTGCAAAAGAATCGCTTATGCAAAGATACAGCTTAAGCGAAAAACAGGCTCTTGCGATATTGGATATGAAGCTTTCTAAACTTACAAGCTTAGAAATAGGCTCAATCAAATCTGAATATGAAGATCTTAAGTCAAAGATAAGCAGCTACAAAGAGATGTTGGCGAACAGCAAGATGATATACGAAGTTATAAAGGATGAGACCGCCGCAATAAAAAGCAAATATGGCAGGCCTAGAAGGACAGAAATCCTTCAAGACACGGGAGCTGTAAATACTGACATAGAAGACCTCATAAATGATGAGGATACTACAATAATACTAACGAACGGCAATTACATAAAGCGGACAAACCCAAGATTATACAAGCAGCAATCGCGCGGTGGCAAAGGGGTCATAGCAATAAACTTAAAGGAAAGCGACAGAGTAAAGCAAATGTTGGATTGCCGCACAAAAGATTTGCTAATATTATTCACATCCGATGGCCGTGCATACTGGTGCAAAGCTTATTCAATACCGGAAGGGGATAGATATTTCCAAGGAAAGCCAATAGTAAATATAATAGAGTCGCTGGGGGAGCATAAGGTCGAGCGCATAATAAGAGCGATAGATATTGAAGGAAAGTTCATAGTATTCCTAACTAAGAATGGTCGCATAAAGAAAGTCAGGGGGTCAAAGTTTCTTAAGCAAAGATCTACCGGCATCAAAGCGATATCTCTAAACGAATCAGATACAATAGCAGATATATGTATATCCGACGGCAACTCTGAAATATTTATAGCTACTGCTAATGGCAGGGCAATAAGGTTTAAAGAGACAGATGTGCGCCCTATGTCTAGGGTGGCATACGGCATACGGGGAATACGGCTCAAGAAAGATGACTATGCAGTTAGCCTTGTTTCAGCCAAGTCTCCGGCTAGCATGATATTTTCTGTAAGCAGTTCCGGCTACGGAAAAGTAACGGAGCTGGAAAAATATAGACTTCAAAAGCGCGGAGGGTCAGGCGTGCTCAATATGAAACTGAAGGGCACGGGTAGCAGAGTAGTGAAAGCCATTTTAGTTGAGCAGGACGGTACAGCTTCTGTACTGAGCTCAGATGGCATATCAATACAATTCAGTGTAAATTCAATCAGGATAACCGGCCGCGCTGCATCTGGCGTGCGCCTGATCAAACTTTCAGAAGGGGCAAGTGTAGTTGACGTACAGTGCAGGGAAATTAAGCAAGATGAAGTGAATGAATAATCACTATAAGCATATAAAAGTTCGCCTCAATACCTAATCGAGTAAAATGATAATAGTTCTTGTTGTGGGCAAGCCAAATTATGAAAACATGCTTGACATTTGCCTTACAGCGCGAGCATTAGGTGCAAGCTCAGCAGTTTTTACCATTTCTAACCCACAGCTTATTTCACGCTTAAAAAGATCATGCAGCGTAGTGGCTAAAAAATGGGGCGGCAATTTTAGCGTTCAATTTACATCTAATTGGAAAGGGTATTTGGAGTCTAGGCGCAACTATAAAACTGTTCACCTTACTAGATATGGAATACCTGTCCAAAAGCGCCTATATACGCTGCGCTCATACAAGAATATAATAATTGCAATCTCTACTACAAAGGAATTAAAATCAATGTGCACAGTTGCAGACTTTAACATAAGCATAACCTCACAGCCCCATTCCTCTATTGCGGCTATGGCAATATTCCTAAACCAGTATTTCGCTGGGCGCGAGCTTTCGCTAAATTTTAGCAATGCAAAATTTAAAGTGCTTCCAAGCCAAAATGAGCAGCTTTTAAAGCGCACTAAATAGACCAGTACCTTCTAGTCCTTATAAATTGCCTCTGCGCTTCTAGCGCTTCTAGATAGAACTCCCTGTCAGTATTCTTCAGCATCCTTAAAACTCTGGCTGCGCTTGCCTGCCCTATCCCATATGTTTCAAGCGTAAATAATGCCCTCCACCCAAACTCGCTTACCAAACTCGCAATTGCAAGCATATCATTTAACCTGGACTTTTCAGCGGCAGCAAGCTTTTTGCCAGAAGTTCTTTTTTCTATTATCTTTTCGTCATTAGGCTCATAAAGGCTAATCATAGGGCTTCCACAGTTTTGGCACTTTAGTTTAGAAATTTGCTTTAATTCTGATACCTTCCTAGTAAATCTGAATCCGCAGTATGTGCATATCATATCAGCATCCTTCCGCATTATATATTCTGCAAATGAATCAACCATTTCGTCGTCCGGTGCAACTGGCAACATAAGCTCGCTCGAGTAAAAAGCAGAATTTATAACCATGTCTGCGATAGGGCTAAGTGCATCCCTATTAATTGTTTCAAATCTTATATTGCCGGAATTTAAGCTCCGAATGAAAGATTTCAATATTTCAATGTCAAAATAATTATTCAATAGTTCCCTTACCGTTTCTTTATATACTGGTGTTCCTTTGAAAAGCCTGATTAGTCTCCTTACCATGCTTTTGCTGACGCTTGCATCCTTCTCCACAATGCCAAAAAACTTCATTACGGAAGAAAATTTATAAATAAAAAGTTCACTCCTTTCTATAGCGCCTAGCAATACGGTTTCCAATGTTTCCTCCTTCAAAGATTTGAATATTGATGGAATGTCAAAGCCACGCGGAAGCTCAAGCAGTATCAAGTAAGGCGATGAACGTGAGACAATGCTATGGCCTAGCTTGGCAGACGCAAAATAAGTTATTATTTTTGCTAGTGCTTCATTTGCTAGCGTTCCAAGGTGGGTGTGGAGTAAAGTATACTCCCCCACATTTTCAATGATTATCCTTCTCTCATCCATTTGGAATGTACCATTCTGCTCTTTTATGAATGAGCTAACCGATTTGCTGTCGCCAGTAAATACTGTGGTGTTAAACGGCTTAGAAAAAAATTCAGGAAGCCTTTTAGCAACTTTATAATCTATAGGTATGTCTTCGCCGTTCCAGTCAGGTATGGCAGCTTCCCTGTCGGACGAAGGCTCAACATTTATTACATCCTCTTCTATGCTTAATACTTTCCAAGGCAATCCTTTTGTTATAAATGTAACCCCTTCATCAAGATAGCTTGTAACAAACTCCTCATCAAGGAAAGAAACAGTCCTATTATCTATTATGCTCTTTACTGTAAACTTTTTCTTATCCGATATAAAACTTAAATGCTCGTAATAAAACATCCTGGTCATAGGTGTAGAACTTACTTTTTCGTTATCTATTGATACCAATCTCCGTGCAGCCATAAAATTTAAAAGTTCATCAAGATTTATTTCAGAGTTTAGGTAGGCTCCCGCTCCCCCAACTATTTTTGCTATATCTTTCTTTGCAGCTGTTCCATAAAAATCCAGTATTATGCCGCAAATCTGGTGCATTAATACATCAAGAGCACCCTTTTGCATTGTAAAGCTTTCAAAGCTTCCGTCTTTTAAGTTTGACAATATGATTTCTGATTCTATTGCTTCAAGCGGATTTGAAGGTATTATTACCCCGCGTGCAACTTTTAATTCGCCGTGGCCGCTCCTTCCTACCCTCTGCATTAACCTTATCGCTTGTCTGGGGGATCCATACTGTATTACTAGGTCTACCCTACCTATGTCTATTCCAAGTTCCAAGGAGCTTGTAGCCACAACACATTTAACCTTTCCTGATTTGAATTCTTTCTCTAGATCTATTCTTTCATCTTTGTTTAGTGAGCTGTGGTGTACCCCTACCCCGCCCAATTTAAGCTCTGTATCCGCCTCTTTTAGCCTGCTGCCTATAGCCTCTACCACGTGTCTGGTATTGCCAAATATAAGTACAGATTTGTTTTTTCTTATATAATCCGCCAACAGCCCTATTTTGCTGTCTACCTCATGCTTATTAACAGTTTTGCCTTTTCCACTAAAACTTGCATCTATCTTTATATCCACATTTTTTGTATGCGTGCCCTCTATTAATTCGCATTTGCGCCCCCCCGATATAAATGACATTATTTCATTCGCATTTCCTACTGTTGCGCTGAGTCCTATGCGCTGATAGCCTGGTGAAATGAACTCTAATCTTTCAAGAGCTATGGTTAGCTGCGCGCCTCTTTTGTTATGGTAAAGTTCGTGTACCTCATCTATTACAACTGCAACTAGATTTCTGAGCTGCGGCCTGATAGATTTTGTCGGCAGTATACTTTGAAGGGTTTCCGGTGTAGTAACAAGCAATTCTGGAGCCTTCCTTGCCTGCTTCGCTCTTTCAGACCTTTCTGTATCCCCATGCCTTGCACCAGCACTGAAGCCCATAGAGTTAGCAAGCGCCTCCATTCTAATTACTATGTCCCTATTAAGAGCCCTTAAAGGCGTAATATACAAGATGCGTATTCCCGGTTTTTTATCATTTATCTTTTTTAAAAGCGGGACGATAGCAGCTTCTGTTTTGCCAGAACCAGTAGGGGCAACTAAAAGAAAATTTCCCCCTCCCTTAAGCCTTTCAAAAGCAAGTTTTTGTATTTCTGTTAGCCTTTCATGATGTAAAATAAACTTCAAATCAAAATCATCCATTATCGTTGCACCTATTTTTCAAAGAACCTACGCCCAGCAAAAAATGCTAAAACAACAATCAGCCCTCCAATTATTATTGCAAAATAAAGTGATAGGTCTGGCACGCTTATGTACAGATTTGTTCCAGAAGAATCATTAAATGAAAGTTTCATTCCACCATGCTGTACAGTAACTTTCACAAAGCCGAAAGGCACTTTTTTAAGTGCAATGACTCCAGAGCTATTTATTGCTACAATTTGGGATGTACCGTTGCTAAATACTAATTTTGCAGTTCCGCTTACTGGCGATCCAAAATAATTCCTAATGTATATAGAAATATTGTATACTGGCAGTTCAAATTTAAAGGTAGATGGGCCTGTAACATTTATGTATCTATCTATGCCTATCTCTGCATTCTTATATACTGCATACTGCACGAAATAAACGCTACCGGTAAGATTTGCTGTAGAATTATATTTTGTTCCGCTTATCTCAAACCAGCTTGCATTTATTGTTTGGTTGTAGCCGTCTAAAGCTATTAAGTGGACTTCATAAATTTTTGAAAAGTTTGCCACGAAAGTGGCAGGCGCATTTACCCTGAATGAAATACTGCTATTGCTATATTTCCCATTCCATGATCTAAATTTGAATATTGTGCCATTTTCAAAATTATATTGGTTAGGGACGCTAATTTTTGCGTAGCTTCCGTTGTAATACCATCCAGATCCAGTTGCGTTTCCATATTCACTACTCGCGTTTATATAATATTGAATGCCCCATATCGCCTTTTCTGTGATATTGCTTGTTATTACTAGCGATAAATTTGTAGAGTTGCCAGTGTATGAACCAAATCCAGAACCTTTCCAACCTTCAAAGACCGCTCTTGCAGTACTATTAATATAATAAAATCTAGGCTCTGAAAAGTTGAAGCTAGAATACAGGTTATACAATTTAGTAAACGAGGTATTCCCAAATTCGGATATTATATTTAATTTTCCTGACTGATTCCATAAAATTGGCCCAGATTCATTTATATATGAGCCTACTTCAAACAAATTTGCATACGGCTCTATTTCCATTATCCTATAAGGATTCGCTAACTGCATAGCGCTTCCTTTGCCGTATCCAACATACGCATATGCTTTAGGAATTTCGATTAAATTGCCTGACCTGAAATAAGAAAAATTCCTGAAGGTTACCGGGCTCATATTTGTAATATTATTTATTGCTCCGGCGTATTCACCAAAAGCGGTTGGCGGATTAGGTCCAGACGAAGAAGTATTGAGGTTAATGCTGCCTATGTGCATTCCATTAAAAAGGAATATCCATCTAGAACCATTGTAATAAAAAGTATAATTATTATAAGCACCATATGGCCCAGCCGAGTCATTTGGACCTATTTCCCCTAAAAATTTATTGCCATAATACCCGGCGGGAAAATATTCCCAAAACCATTCTGGCGAACCTTTGCTTATAAAAACTCTTGAGCTGCATCCCGATAAGGTGCAGTTTGTAGGATAATACCCAGTTTGGTTGTTAATCTCATAACCCTCCTGTATAAAGGCTCCATTTGCAAGATTTTCTCCTATCCAAAAAGCCATAGACCCATAGCTCAAATCACGCTGCGGAACAGTTTGTATATAAGCGCTAATTCCGCTATTGTTTGAAGCCTGGTTTGTGGCTCTAGCTCCAGTCTGGAACCAATAAATTTGTCCAGTATTCGCCGCAACAGCCGTTATTGCAAATAGTTGGAGCAGTAAAAGTAGAAGCGCAAAGTTAAACCTTCTCATAATCCACACCTGAATCTTCAAGCCGCCTTATAATAGAGTTTCTTGTTTCTGCTTTTATACTTTTCCATTCTATTACGGCAGATTCAGGCCTTGGTTTTGACATATCAAAAGCCTGTCCAAGCATATCAACTTCAGAGCAGTAATGTTTTGGGAGTATGTGAGCAAAAGCATAACCTTTCGAGAGCTCCAATTTTGTAAATTTATAGGCATAATGGGGCCCCCCTATCCCAATAACTATCTTCGAGTACTCCATTTCAGGGGCATTTGCGCCGAGTGATATATCTGCAAGCACTTCTGCCTTCTCCCTAATAGTTTTTGCCTTTTCGCTTCCACCAAATTCAAGAAATACTGATGGCGTATCAAGCAGGGGCCCGTGGTGCGTTGCTTCAAGCACAAATCCAGGCGTGTTTCCCACGGCGTTGTACGCTGCCTTTGCAATGGCAAGCATATAAAGCGGAGCAGCCATAGAGAGACGCTTCCCTACTCCGCCTAGACTGGCTTCGCTACTCCAATTTCCCTCCGAATGTGCTGTGAAAGACTCTACCCCTTTGGAACTACTATGCGCGCTCAAGAATATTGCGCAGTCAGCTTTGCCAAATTTGTCAATAAATTCTGCGTTTATGTTCTTTACATTGCTTTCCAATACAAAATATTTGTCATTTTTGTAAAGTTTAGCCCCAAGAAATTCCCCACAGCTTTTAAAATCGCCTTTCCTGATAAGCTCTTCGCCTGCCCATGTGGATACCATGTCGGTTCTGCTGAAAACAAATAGAATCATCAATAATTTATATATAAAAAGTTTAAAAGATGCTGATGGCGAAATTTAGGAGAAACATAGAAGATTTTGTCTGCATAAATTGCGGGGCAAAGGTAGTAGGATCTGGCTATACTGACCACTGCCCAAAATGCCTAGCCAGTGTTCACAGAGATATCAATCCTGGAGACAGGCTTTCGGATTGTGGCGGTGTAATGCTTCCTATTAGAAGGATATACATGAGGACCTACACTGTGCTTGTATACAGATGTGGCAAATGCGGCATAGAAAAGAGGGTAAGGTGCGCCCCTGACGATTCAGAGCAAGCTATAATGTCAGTATCTCCAAAGTAACTACCAAATCGATATATATGTTTTTTGAGAGATTGTTAGTGCGGTAATGCGATGCTGTATAATTACATTGCGCTTGTAGTATTTGTTCTTTTCGGAATATTTATGCCGTCTTCATTTCTACTTGCTTCTAAGCTTCTGCGCAACAAGGTTCCAGGTAATCCTGTCAAAAACGCTCCATACGAAAGCGGCGAGAAAAGCATAGGCAGCAGTAGGGATTTGGACAACGAGTACATCTCATATTTTGCTCTATTCCTCCCATTTGAGCTTGTTGCGATTTATATGATCTTTTGGGCTCCTGCAGCGCGCTTAACTTCTGCTGCCTCATCATACGGTATACTAGCATCTCTTTTAGTATCATCAGTTTTAGCGATTATTGGGTACAAAATAATGAGTGATAAAAATGTCTGAAGCTCCATATTCAATGGAAGAATTTTATAATGCCGAGCGGGAAATGAGCGAACTCACTCAAAACTCCATGAAAAAGTATAAGCAAACACAAGGTGTTATGTTCACTAAATTAAGTGAGGCAATAAAGGAATTTTCAAAAGGCTTGGTTAGGTGGGGAAGGGCCAATTCAATGTGGCCGCTCCAATTCGGGCTTGCATGCTGCGCAATGGAGCTTATGGATTTTGGTGCCTCACGCATAGATGCAGAAAGGAAGGGCTATCTTCTTTTTAGAGGCACCCCGCGGCAATGCGATGTGATGATAGTGGCCGGATGGGTTACCAAATCTATGGTACCAAGGGTAAAGAGGCTGTACGAGCAGATGGCAAGCCCAAAATACGTTGTTGCATTTGGCGAATGCGCAACATCTGGCGGGCCATGGTATGAGAGCTACAATATTGTGAAAGGGATAGACCAAGTGCTTCCTGTTGATGTTTATGCGATAGGGTGCCCACCAAAGCCAGAAAATCTTTTTGGCGCCCTCATGAAGCTTCAAGATAAAGTGAGTGGTAAAGTTGCAGGAGATACAGAGAGAAGCATTGCTGAAAACGCTAGAAGAGCTGAAATATAAGGGATTTAACTACCTTAAGTATATTACAGCTGCTGACTTCCCAGATAAGCTTGAGGTAGTGTACATAATATCTGATATTGAACGAGGTGCAGATGAAGTAATAACAGTTCCAATAAAAAAATCCGAAAATACAGAACCAAGCATACATACCGTGATCGAATTATTTCCGGCAGCTGATTGGTATGAGCGTGAGGTTTCAGAAATGTTTGGAATAAAGATAGAAGGCAGGAAAGCGCCCCGCCTGCTCTTAGAAGAATGGAATGGAAAGGGATATCCCCTCTTAAAAAGTTTTGAGTGGGGCAAGGATTACGAAAAGAGGTAATACCACGCCAAATATGCGTATAAATATAGGGCCAATACATCCGAGCACGCATGGTGTACTAAGGGTCGTTGCTTATGTTAACGGCGACACTATAGAAAGCGTAGAGCCGCATATAGGGTTTCTGCACAGAGGTGTTGAAAAGCTAATGGAAACTAGGATGTACATGCAGAGCCCCTCTTATACCGAAAAACTCGATTACGTGGCGCCAATGGGCTGGGATGAACTGTATGTAAGCGCTGTAGAGCAAGCGACTGGGGCAAAAGTTTCAGAGCCTGCGCAATACGCAAGGGTAATACTGCTTGAATTCCAGAGGATAGCAAGCCATCTATTATGGTTGGGCACATTTGCAAATGACCTGGGGCAGATGTTCACTATATTCATGTGGGCCTCTAGGGAAAGGGCAAAGGTCATAAAATTCCTTGAAGATGTTTCTGGGAGCAGAATGTTCTATGTTAATATGAGGATAGGGGGGCTCAATGGCGATCTCCCCCCTGATTTTTTAGAACGGGCGCACGCTTTATGCGATTATCTTGAAGAAAACATACCTAAATACAGGAAGTTGCTGGACAAAAACAATTTTTTTATATCGAGGACAAAAGGCATAGGCGTCCTGAGCAAAGAGGATGCAATAGCATATGGAACAACCGGCCCAGTTCTGCGCGCATCTGGAGTAGCATATGATGTAAGGAAGGCCAAACCGTATTACATATACAGCGACTTAAAGTTCAAGGTTCCGCATGGCGAGGCAGGGGATTCGTTTGACAGGTATAGAGTAAGGTACGAAGAGATGATACAAAGCATAGGTATAATACGCCAAGCTCTTGAAAAAATGCCAAACGGGAGCGCAGCAGGTAGCAAAATAAAACTTATAGGCCAGCCAGCAAAACCTGATACAGTAATAATATCAAGGGAGCTCCCCAGAGGAGAGGGCTTAATTTATATGATACCAGATAAGCAAAGGCCTTACAGGATAGGGATGAGAAGCCCTGCATACATAAACTTGTCAATATTAAAAAAATTGGCAAAAGGGCAGAAATTTGCAGATTTGTTCTCAATAATAGGAAGTTTGGATTTAGTTTTTGCTGAAATAGACAGGTAGTTGGTTTTATGGCTGAAAATAAGATAGAAAAACTTACAAGGGAATATCAAGCTGCACAGGAACGCCAGCAGGCTCTTGCGTTGCAGAAGGCCCAGCTGCAGCAGCAGAAAAACGAACTAGAGGAGGCCAAAAAGCGCATAGAAGCATCAGAAGGGAAAATATTCTACCAGGTAGGAGGGGCAATAGTCGAAACAAAAAAAGAAGAAGCGCTATCAAATATAGCAGAGAAGACAGAGTCAGTCGAAATGCGCCTCTCAATTGTTTCAAAGCAATATAATGAGGCTTCAGCAGCAGAACAAAAAATACGGGAGGAGCTGCGCTCCCTGATGCAACCAAAGAGCGGAGTAGAATGATGCTGCTTAACTGGAATGAGTTGATTTCCGAAATCAGTTCGCTAAATGGAAAGCGCATTTTTATAACATTCCACTCTGTAGGGGATACAGATTCGGTATCATCAGCATTCGGCCTAGCATCGCTTTTTAGCAAAGCAACAATATCATCCCCAGACTATATAACTTCAAATTCTAAGCGCATACTCTACGCATTCGGGTACGATCCAAGCGCAATTTCTACCGATTTTCCATACAAACCGGATGCAATTATAATGGTCGATGTGAATAACTACTCAGATTGCGGCAAATTTTCGGAAAAGTTGCGCGAATATGAATCAAAGATAATAGTCATAGACCATCACGCCCCAAGCAATGACAACCTGAAAGGATTCAATGATGAGGGCTACAATTCAACCGCAAGCATAGTATACAAACTATTGAAGGCTTTAAAAACAAACCCATCGGAAAAACTTGCTGCGCTTCTCGCCGCAGGAATAATATCAGATTCAGCAGAATTCAAAAACTCAACACCAGATACATTTATACAGCTTGGCGAGCTTTTCAAAATTGCAAAGACAGATTATGTCAAAGTCCACAACCTCATATCAAATGTTGGCGACGTGAATGGTCGGCTGCTAACATTTGAGGACCTGCAAAATGCACATATAGAAATATACAACGATATTCTCGTGGTAACAGGCATTGCCCATTCTCATCCTAACCTTGCAGCTGACAATGCAATAAAATGCGGGGTGGACCTTGCATTATTTTATTCCGTTTCTGATTCTGAAGTTTCATTCTCCTCCAGGCTGAGGCCCACACTAGACCAGAAATACGGGATACACTTAGGAAAAATATCACAGAAGCTTGCATACATATTGGAGGGCAGCGGCGGAGGCCATCCATGCGCCGCAGGAGCATTTGGAAATAGAATAGAATCTGCAGATATATTTATGGAAGCTTTTATGAACGAGATACTACATCTTATAAAAGGTGGCAGCAAATGAAGATAGCGATAGTTTCAGATCTGCACATAGGCTATGAACGCTTTAGAGAAGATGCGTACAGGCAGGCTCGCATGGCCTTGGAGCTTGCAGCGTCCAAAGCAGACGCAATACTGATACCTGGGGACATCTTTGACAAGCGTTCGCCAAAGCCCGACGTAATAGCAGAAGCAATAAACATATTCCGCGATATAGGCAAGGCTGCTGATTTCGGTTCATCAATAGAAAGCTTCATAGGGGCTGGCCACATATATACAAACATACCTATAATAGCAATACCTGGCACACATGAGAGGACAGCGGCAGGCAAAGAGAATCCTCTGACTCTTCTATCTCTTGCAGGGTTGCTTGCAGACACAAGCGAATCTACAACCATAATACGCAAGGATGATGAGAGAGTTGCAGTTTTTGGCCTAGGCGGGGTGCCAGAAGAAAAGGTAAAAGATGAACTTGTCAGGCTCTCCCCAAAACCAGTGCCAGGGGCTTTCAATATATTCATGTTCCACCAATCCATATATGAAATTCTTCCTTTCAGCGAAGATTTTATCAGGTACGAAGACCTTCCAGAAGGCTTTGACCTGTACGTATGCGGCCACATACACAATAAAATTGTGGGCAAGGTGCACGGCAAACCATTCCTGATACCTGGCAGCACAGTGCTCACCCAACTAAAAGAAGCTGAAACTGAAGGCAAAGGCTTCATAATATTTGACACTGCAACCTCAGCTTATGAGTATGTGCGCATAAATTCCAGGGATTTTATTATACGCACAATAGAGGTTTCTTCTGCAAAGCCTGATGAGATTATGGCTTCGATAAGGGAGGCCGTAGAATCCTCAATCTCCAATCACGATAACCCAATTGTGCGCGTGGTAGTGCGCGGAACCTTGGATAAAGGTTCACAAATATCTGACATCTATATACAAAAGCTGGCTTCCGAATTCCATGGTAAGGCAGAAGTAGAAATAGACATATCAAAGCTTTCAGAAGAGGGGCTTGAAGAAAGCATAGTGGAAGTCAGGGAGGGCCGTCTAGGAAACATGTCCATAAAGGAGCTAGGGATGTCGATACTAAAGGAAAGGCTAAAGGAAGAAGGGTATTCGGGAGATATCGACCCAAGCTTTTTATTCTCAATCTTATCAGAGTCAAAAAAGGATAATGCAATAAAAACAATAATGGAGTTGCTAGAGAAAAGGGATTAATCAAGAGACTTTAACCCTAGCGCCTTGGCTATTGCCTCCTTGTTTTTCAAATCTACAGTTTCGGAGAGAAGCTCAAGGTGTGCAGGATTGCATTTTCTTTCTTTCTTGTGCCTTATAGCGGTAAGAATCATCACGTTTTTACCACTTACTTTTGTTATCACTGCCCTGCTGCCAGCATCTCTACCAAATTTCTTTATGCATATTCTTCCTTCTTCCAGCAACACAAACTCACCACAAGTAACAAACGGACATTATTAATGGGCTACAAGCTGTAGTACATATTTGCGCTGCTTTATCCCAACGTCGTCCAGCTTCATGTCTCCATGCTCTACTCTGCTTCCAAGAGTGACAATGTTCGAAGCGCACTTTGCGCACAGTACGCCGCCGAATAGCCTCGCATTTGTTCTCCTGCTCCTTCCTCCCCTACTGCTTATTCCATTTAGCTCTGCAGAGCATATAGCGCAATGTGGCATCGAATTCTTTCCGCGTCTGTAATGCACAACATTTCTGCCTTTTGGAGTAACCCTTCTTACTGCCTTCATGCTGCTTGATCTGTTCATTGGTTTAGTCAATCTAAACACCCGCCGACTTATCTATTGGTAGGGCAAGCTATTTAGTCTTTGTCATATCTTTGCAAAGATACGCCTTCGCTATCAAACGCAGCCTGCTCCTGTTTTGTCTTTTTCCTGTCGTAGAGCATTATAATAATCGCAGAAATCATGCCGGAAAGTAATACAACAGCAAAGAAAAGGCTCCTGTAGTTAAGCCCAGAGACTATGAAGGTGGCAGTCTCTTTCGATATGCTGCCAAACAATGCCGGCATAAGCACATAGTAAAGCAGAAAGAATATAGGTATTATTATCATTGTAGATTTCATCTGCAACTTCATGCTTTCTGTCATCATCGGCATAATTTCGCGCTGCTTTGCCAAAATTTCTTCCTGCGGCCTTTTGTTCTTCACCATCTCATTGAGCATGGCAGTGTGATATTTCATTTTTGCCTGCGCAGCGCGTATCTTGCGCGGATCTGAAATTTTGCGCTGAGCAAATATAGAAAGCGCAGTATAAGCCAATCCTATAGCTATTATGGCAAGTTCTGTGCCAAATGGCATGGGTACAGTAGTTACAGTCATTTAATCTCCAAGGCTTTCTAGGATTGCTTTTTTTAGCGCAGCTGCGCTCTGCTCGAGCATACCTTGTTCATTTTTAATTACATATAATGAAATATTTAAATATGAGCTATAAAATGCAAGCGTCGATAGGTTTATGCTTCTTTGTAGGTCCAGCGCATCTTTACCCTCCCTCTCCCTATGCCTTTTTGTATCCAATGCCCTTCTGAGCAGTATATCCTGCGATTTAGCATCTATATATACAAATGCCCTAAGCCAATCTGCTTTTCCAAGTATGCGCATTGGCAGCCCAGTGACAAATTTGCCTTCAGACTCAACAGTAGCATGGGTGTCTATCACTATATTTCCACTCATATTGCTTATTTTGTTGAACGCAGCTTCCCTCAAATAATCTATTTTGCCAAGGCCAAGCTTCCTTATCTCATCCCTATCATTTACGTATCCTTTTTCAAGAGCAATATCCTTCATAATGCTTCCAACATTTACAATATCTGTTCCTCTCAGGTGGAGCATTCCAAGAAGAGTAGTTTTGCCTGCTCCAGGAGAACCAGTTACTATAACTGCTTTCATAATAAAATATAGGTTCAAGCATTAAAAAGCTAACTAGGGTTAGAGGATGGAATCACTCCATCTCTCCTCCTCCTGGTGGCATGCCGCCTCCCGGCCCTCCTGAGCTTGTTTTGGCCTTTGCGCTTATCATATCATCTATCCTCAGAATTATCTCTGCGGCTTCGCTTGCACTGTATATTGCTTGCATTTTGACCCTCATAGGCTCAAAGATGCTCTGCTTGGCCATGTCACTTATCGTGTTCTTGTATATATCTATGCCGTAGTTTGCACCTTCTTTTGTCCTGTGCTTGTTCCTTAGCTGTACAAGAGTGTCTATTGCATCCATTCCAGCGCTCTCTGCAAGCGTTTTAGGCACTATCTCAAGGGCGTCTGCAAACTTCTGTATTGCTAGCTGTTCCCTTCCGCCGACGCTGTTGGAATACATCCTGATTTCGTTGGCCAATTCTGTTTCTATGCTGCCACCTCCGGGAACATACTTTCCGTCTTCCACAACGCTTGTTATTGCGCCTATTACATCAACTATAGACCTTTCTACTTCATCAACTACCTGCTGGGTTCCTCCCCTTATAAAGATAGTGACGCTCTTTGGATTCTTGCAGTTCTCTATGAAGACCATTTGTTCTCCGGCTACTTTGCGTTCTTCAATAAGCCCTGCAAAGCCAAGATCCTGCTCTTCTAGGTCATCCAAGCTAGTGACTATCTTTGCCCCAGTTGCCTTTGCTATCTTCTCTATGTCGCTTTTCTTGACCCTTCTGACTGCAGCTATGCCTGCCTTTGACAAATAGTGTTGTGCGACATCATCTATTCCTTTCTGCGTAACTACAAAGTTTGCCTTGCTCTTCTTTATCTTCTCAACCATGTCCTTTAGCATTTGCTCTTCTTGCTGCAGGAATGCCTGCATCTGCTCTGGAGAAGTTATCTCTATCTTTGCGTCAGTCTCTGTCTTTTCAATTTCAAGCGCAACGTCAAGTAGTGCTATCTTGGCGTTTTTAGTGCTTTTTGGCATGCCTGGGTGGGCTATCTCCTTGTCTATGAGAACTCCGCTAATCATCTGCGTGTCAGAAATAGTCCCTCCGCTTTTCTTTTCTATTTTTATGTAATCCTTATCAACAACTAGCTTGCCAGATTGGTTCCTTTCAACTACTTGCTTTACTGATTTTATAACGAGCTTAGAAAGGTACGCCTTAACCGACTCATCTCCAACGTTCTTCGAACCCATCGAAACATTTGCTATTTTCTGAAGGAGAGAATCGTCTTCTATACTAACTTCCTTAGCATTCTTCCTAAGTATCTCTTCGGCTTTGCGGGCGGCTATCTTATAGCCATTTATTATTGTAGTTGGGTGCACTCCCTGCTCTAGCAATTCTCCTGCTCCTTTGAGGAGTTCACCTGCCATAACAACTACTGTGGTGGTCCCGTCACCCACTTCCCTGTCCTGCGTCTTGGCTATGTCAACCATGATTTTTGCTACTGGGTGCTCAACATTCATCTCTTCTAATATTGTTGCACCGTCGTTTGTTATCACTATGTCGCCCAGATCGCTTACCATCATTTTGTCCATGCCTTTCGGTCCAAGCGTAGTCTTAACTGCATTTGCTACTGCCATTCCAACCGCAATATTTGTCCTTTGGGCATCCCTACCGAGAAGCCTTGTAGATCCTTCTGGCAATACCAGATACTGTGGTCCTAATTGATTTTCAGCCATTCTAATCACCTAAGCATCAGATGTATATGCATATTTTACCTATATATGCTTATACATTAAGTTATGTCAGTAAAGATTTAAATACATTTCCTCAGCAACGCCTTAAAACTAAAAATTTCATATCTTTAATAAAAAAAAGAAACTGTTCAATATTTCCCATATTTGTCGAAAGTTGTTACTCTTCCGTACCTGTTTCCGAGCCTTTTCTGTATGAAGCGCTCCACGTCAGATGGCTCATTTCCTTCGTTGAACCTAGCCTTTACTATGTACCCAAAGTCACCGTCAGTAAGGAATACTTCCTCGACTTCCTTCATTGCGATCAGTGAGTCGCCAAGGCCTTCCATCTCAGAATTAACAGGAGGCTTTAGAAAATAAAAATTGTAGAATTTCTTTCCGCGCCTTATTTCAACAAACCCATTCCTTTTGTTTTTTCCACCCATAGAGGCACCTCAACGCAAATTAGCCGGAAGTTCATCCTCTCTAATTTTGTTGTACTCAAGGAAGCGCGCGAAATCGCGTTCGCTCAGCTGTTTCTTCAGCGGAGTGTCAGCCCATACATACATGAATGCAATGCTGCTCAGCGCAATCCCAATAACAGGGCGCTTATTGTTAGGGTCATCCTCGAAAACCCACTTTTCCCTCTTTTTCCTTGCCCACTTCCCTATATAAGGAAGCGACAGAACGAACTTTACCTCCCATATGTGCATAGACCCACCCATTTAAACGCGATAAAGCGCTGGGGGCATGGGAACATAAAAAGAGTACATGCCGGTTGAGGGAATTATGGCCAGTTTATTACAGCAATTTCCACAGCAATTTGTTACCACGAAATCCCCAAGCGCTTGATTATACTTATGGAAAGTGTTTTATTTAAATAGTATTGCAGGCGCCATATGTAATCCAATGCATTTAATACAGATATACTACAGAATAATTAATAAAATTGTCAATATCCTTAATTATATATCCATATTATTAATAGATTAAATGCAGAACATAAAATTTGTATCAGAAGATTAGAAAATTTATATATACCCATATATAAAATTTGCAAGCGGTGCAATTCCCAGCTCAGTCAGCAATGCGGTATTTTGCCATGTAATGCTGTTCAAGCTCTATGCGCCCTAAAAGCTCAAAGCCATGCTTTGACATTATTCCATCCAGTTGCTTTTCGCTCAATTTTATGCTTTCAGGCGGCCCTATTTTTGAGCTTTTCTTAAATTCTATAAGTATTAGCTGCATGCCGCGCTCTGCGCTTTTGTGCACCATTTCAAGCAGCCTGTCCTTGCACTCTATATCATGGAATACATCAGACATGAATATTTTCTCAAATTTAGAAAAATCTTCAACTAGGCATGCATTCATCCTCCACAGCTCAAGGTTCTTTAGCCCAGACTTTACAATGCGCTGCTCAATAAGCTTTGATGCCGCTTCTGTAAACTCCATTGCAACTACCACTCCAGAATGCGCGGCCTTTGCCAATGCCTCCGCATACTCCCCATCACCTGCCCCTATCTCCAAAATTCTGTCGGTGCTGCTAGGGTCTATAAACCGCATTACTTTGTCTATAGGTATTAGCGAATTTTTTATCCGCCTCGATCTGGCGTAGTCAAAGCCTTCCCAGCCATCCATGCAAACTTACCATTTGCATTGCCAATTTGTAATTAAAGCGTTTAATTCTA